>JBFLZW010000004.1 GCA_040755755.1 bacterium
CTGCCGTTCCACCTTTAGCCCTCGATCCTGCAACTCTCGAGCCAAGACGATTTCGTACACGGTTTCAAGGAGCCCCGGACCAAGCTCGCGATGTACGGCAATGGCACAATCAACTATAATTGTCCCTATGTCATTTTCGGTCATTCTCTGCGCCTCTGCGTCTCTGCGGGAGATCATTCCCCCATTCACTCATACAGTGTTATAGCGGGTTATTGTTTTTTTTCTTTCTCAGGTTTTTCTCTGGATGCTGTATTTCTTCAAGTTTTCTCTGAAACCCGAGCTTGACAGCCGAGGGCGCATACTTCATCAGGAAAGATGTGCTCTGGAAGAGAAACGGGGCCAGACGCGAAGTCTGAATCAAGTGGCTATCGGAAGGAAGAGCCAGGACCAGAATGGCAATCAGCAGGCAGAGCAGAAAATATCCTTTGGCCAGGCCAAGAATCATCCCTCCCAGGTGATCCAGCCAGCCGAACTGGGCGGTTTTGATAATCCCGCGCAGCAGCATGCCCAGCAGAGTGATTATGATGTAGGCAGCCAGAAAAAGCAGAACAAAGACTGCGACATTGATTATCCAGGAGCTATCTGCGCCTCCCCAGATTTGGGCTGCCTGATGGAAGAGCCGCCGGGCAAAAACTATCCCCAGCACCAGAGCGAGAAGAGAGAAAACTTCGTGGACAATTCCCTTGAGGAAGCTCCGAATGCCGCTGAAAATGAGGGTGATGACAATAATGATATCGAGAATATTTTTCCCGAAAAGCAGATTCTCTATTATCCTCATGACAGATGGTTCACTCCTTCTGGACAGGATTGACAGGTCGGGCAAAACCAGCCATCAGTCTGCGGGCAGCAAGGGAGATGATAAAAAACAGGGAGGCGAGAAGGATAATCGACCCGGAGGCTGGAATATCCCAGAAAAAAGAGATACATAAGCCGAGAATTACTGAAATGGCGGCTATCAGGATAGCCACGCCGATGGCCTGCCGAAAATTCCTGGCCACCTGCAGCCCGGCGGCCGAGGGTATTACCAGAAGGGCTGCTACCAGAAGCAGGCCCACCACTTTCATGCCCAGGACAGCGGTTACGGCAGTCAGAACGGCCAGAATGGTCTCAAGCCGGCTGACCGCTATCCCGCTGGAGCGTGCGGATTCAGCATCGAAAGTAACAAACAGCAGTTCCTGGTAAAAAAGAATAATAATAATGAATACGGCACCGGCAAGGATTACCGATATCCAGAGCTCGGAGGGAGCGATGGCCAGGATGTTGCCGAAAAGATAACTCATCAGGCTGACGTTAAAACCTTGAGCCATGCTTGCCAGGATTACCCCTGCGGCCATACCGACGCTGCTCAGGATGCCAATGGCTGTATCCTCGTAAAGACCAGCCTTTTCCCTTAGCTTGATAATGCCAAAAGCGGAAAGAACCGCTGCCCCAAGGGCGGTAATCATGGGCTGAATATGGAGAAACAACCCCAGCGCTACTCCGCCGAAGGTCAAGTGGGCCAGCCCATGCCCGACCATGGCGTCACGCCGCAAAATGAGAAAAACTCCGAGGGTGGCGCAGACCGATGCGATCAGCAGGCCAACCAGGAGTGCCCGCAGCATAAAGCCATACGAAAGAATCGATAGCACGGCTACTCCCTCTCTCTAGTGACGGTGGCAGATCAGGTGCTGCTCGCCGCGCAAAAAATGCTCTACCACCGAGGACTGGCAGAACTCGTCGTGATTACCGTGAAAGATCAATTTCTGGTTCAGGCAGGCGACCTTGTTGACGTATTTATTGACTACACCGATGTCGTGGGTAATCAGCACAATCGTAATATTTCTGATCTGGTTCAGGGAGCCGAGCAGATCATAAAAACGGGCCTGGGTAACTGCATCCACACCGGTAGTGGGTTCATCGAGAAAGAGAAGGTCGGGCTTCCTGACGATGGCCCTGGCGATGAATATTCGCTGCTGCTGCCCGCCGGAAAGCTCTCCGATTCTCCTGGTTTTGAATTTTTTCATATCCACCAGCTCCAGCGCTTCATCAATGGCCTTTTCATCGGAGCGCGTTACCAGACGGGGGAATTTTTTACCCGAAAGCAGGCCCATAGCCACTACCTCACGCGCCGATACCGGGAAAAAGGGGTCGATGTGACTCGCTTTCTGGGGCACATAGCCAAGCTTGTCCCACCGGGAAAAGCCGCCGATATCCTGGCCGAAGAGCTTGACCTGGCCGCTGCCGGGCCGCAGGATGCCGAGGATGATCTTGATCAGCGTGGTCTTTCCGGAGCCGTTGGGACCGATGACAGCCAGGAAATCACCCCTTTTGATATCCAGGCTGATTCCGGACAAAACACTGGTTGAACCATAGGCAAAGTCAACATCCTGTACGCAAACCAAAGGATGATTATCACTCACAGAGCAAGCCTTTCCGCAGGGTTTCCAGGTTTTTTTCCATCAGCGAAAGAAAGCTGACCCCGGCTTTGACCTGCTCTCCGGTGAGATTCGCTCCCGGATTGAGCGTGAGCGTGGCAGCACCGACCTCCTGTGCCAGAACCCGGGCCATCCGGTCGCTGATCAGCTCTTCGAAGAAGATGGTCTTGATGTGCAGTTTTCTGGCCAGGTCCACGGTTTCGGCTAACTTTTTGGGACTTGGCTCAGCATCGGGGCTGATCCCATAGAGGGTGATCTGCTCAAGATGATAGCGCTTAGCCAGATAGGCAAAAGCGGAGTGCCCGCCGATAATGATCTTTCGGCTGCTGCAATTGTGCAGTCCCTTCTGATACTTCCGATCAAGCTCAGCCAGTTTCTTTTGATACTGCGCGGCATTTTGCGAGTAAACGGCGGCACCGGCGGGATCGTGCTCTGAAAATGCCCTGGCTATTTGGGAAACCATGATCTGATCATAGGAGAAATCAAGCCAAAGGTGCGGGTCCATCGGCCCATGATGATGGTCTTTTTTCCCTTCTCCGGCCTCTGTCTCCTCCTCATGATCGCTGTCTATTACCGATAGTCCATGACTGGCTTCAATCACCTTCAAAGAGGGGCGATTGATACCTTTCAGGAGATCATGGACCCAGGGCTCCATACCAGCCCCCAGGTAAATAAAGATGTCAGCCCTGGTCAGAGTGGCAATATCACCGGGTTTTGGCTCCCATGCATGAGGCTCTGCACCGGGGGGCAGGAGAAGATCGACGCTGGCACGGTCACCGCCAACAGCACGGGCCATCTCCTGAAGCGGAAAAAGGCTGGTTACGACTCGTAATTTCTGCCCGGCCAGACAGACTGGCGGATGACTTAACCCGATGAAGGCGGTCATGAAAGTTAAAGCTATCAGGATGGGTACTTTTATTATTGCTGTTTTCTTGTTAATCACATGAGCATCCCTTGTGCTCGCTGCCATTTCTGCCTCCCTTACTGAAATTTTCCCCTTATAATTGAAAAAGTTGCCGTTCTTGGTCATAGGTAAGTTGCCTTGATCTTATTTTGATAACTTTTCCACTTTCTATATGAATCTCTCGCAAATGAATTTTTGTATCCTCATCTTGTCCAGTACAAGTCGATGTTCCAGCGCAAATTACCCAAACAGAACTTTCTATAATCTGATATTCTTTGCTAAGATGGGTATGTCCACAAAAAATATATCTAACTCCAGCTTTTTCAGCCTGTTCAATTAATTTTTCAGAATTAATCAGTTTCAAATGCTTTTTAAATTTTAGGCTGCTAAAATAGTCTTCAAGTTTAGGTGCAAAATGGACCATCCATATAACAGCACAGGAAGGATACAATTTGAGTGTATTTTTTGTGTGTTGAACAAGATTCTGCAGCCTCTCTTTGTATACTCTGCCTTGGCCCCAAATGCCGCGCAATGTATTACTATCCGAAGTGTTATTTAGCGAAAAATCACAACAAATGATTGCTAACATTGGAGTATTTTCATTTGGTAGTAGAGAGCATTGGACCCCACCTTCTCCAGCATTCCAGTAAGATATTAAATAGCTGTAGAATCGATTTCCAGGAAAACCCAATATATTACGATAGCGATCATGATTTCCAGGTACTAATATAATAGGCTTGTCAAAAGCTTTAAGGGGGGGGGACTCAAGAAACTCTTGTGCACATTGGAGGTCAGATTTTAATCCTGTTACCGCAATATCGCCAGTTATCAAGATAGCATCAAGGTGATCACGCCAGTTATAAATAATTTCTGTCAGGGCGTTTAAGGCATCAATATTATGGACTGATAATGATTTGGTGTTCTTATGAAGTGCTTCGTACCATGCTCTATAAGTTCCTGCCAAATGTAGATCAGATATATGCAAAACTCGTAAGGTTGACATGTTATGAGTGAGGAAAAAACTGATACATACACGAAGAGACAGGTTAATAAGCCTCTATTTTCATAATGATAGTAGGTATTGAACTTTCACCGTGTACTTACTAGGTAATAGTCCACTTTTCATCTTTTTCTATTTCATCAAAGTTCGGCAAGGAGAATGCATTGTCAGTTAAGATTAGTTTAATTTCTGAATTTGTAATATTAACTTTACCCCAAACACGTTCGCGAGTACCTATTGATATAAAGTTAAAAAGCTCGTTATATAAACAGTCTAAAACTGGACGCAGATCATATGGATCTAATCCCAATCGTTTGGTTAACTCCCCGCAAATTTCAGGAGTAAATCTATTGCCGTTGGAAATTTTTATAGGATTCTTAGCTTTATAGCTGCGTTTTGCCAGGTTAGTAATGAGTCCTTCAACTTGTTCTGTAATTAAATTCGCTATATTATGGCTCTTGTCTATATGACAACAAGTATCTTTCGTTTTTATTGCTGCTTTTTCTATATCCTCCAACAATTTGAGTACTTCATCTTCATAAGGATGAATCATGTGCTCTTGGACAAGATTTACAAGATGTTGGCTTGGGATAAACTTTTCATAGGGATTAAACTGTAAATTCTTCCGAAATTCTCGAATTGTTTTAACGTAAAAAGGGGATAAATTGAAAGATTCCCGCCGAAACCGCCATACTTCCTGTCGCTTAAGGTAAATTCTTTTAAATTCAGTAAGAATCCGGCCAATATTGGGCTGGCAATATTGGGTATCATGAACAAATTGAAGGAATTTAGGCTCAGGTTTTCTTTCGGCTCTTGATTCGATTATCTCCTTGAATCTCTGAGTTTTTTGCCTTTTTAAAGTATATGCATCCTCTTCTTCTGAATACTCAAAATCACCATAAAGTCCCCTGGCCCAACAAATAGGCGGTATTTCCTCTACCCGTTCTATGGTTGTATTCATTCTTCTTCACCACAAATATGGGTTGCTTTTAAACCAGCTTCTTCCATCATTTTTTGTGCTGTTTCACCTTTCCTAAGAGCACGCTCACAGATTTCTAAAAGTCTTTTTATATCGTTATGATCTAAGGCAATACTAAGGCTTTTACTTCCTTCGAGACTATCATAGTAAAGGCGAAGAGTATATGAAATAATCGTTCCCTGAATGTGCGATGCATCTTCATTAAAGACTGGACGAATGTCAGTAAGTACTTTTACGTTTTGAAGCAGGTTAGTATAATCATACGATAAATCCAATGCTTTTACAACAGTCCAGACATTCGGTATTGTGAGTAAATTTTGTAAGTCAGGGTTTAATTCTTCCCATCGGGATATCTGTTCGTCAGTCCAAGGTGGTTCCCCTGTTTTAATACCATATAAGAGTCCTTCCAATAAATCTTGCACTTTTAAATCGCGGCGTCTCCTCAGAGTGTAAAGAGACATTAGTTGGTTTAAAATAATATTGGTCTCAAAGGAATTCGATAATATATCATTAAGAGCATTATATAAAGCAGATGGCCGAAGAGGGGAAGGATCAAGGCTTGATAACTTTTCTATAATTTCCCGTATTTTACTGGCACCAAGGTCTCGTATAAAGCTTAATCCCTCAATCTGCTCTTTTCTTAGTTTTAGTTGAATCGGCATATTTTTTAACGTTCCTAATTTTGGGTATTGTTTTGCTTTGCATAAATATATTCGGAGTTCCGATTATTTTTGTACGGTGTGCGTAGTTGAAAAAAATTTCATGGATGTATGAAAATGCTCCGGCCCTTTTTTATCAATGATAGTTATAGAAGTAACCATTGATTTGGGAGTCTATAATGAGGTACGATTATTACTGGAGCAATAGTTACCATTTTTAAAAGGCATCAATCCCGTCTTCCCGCGTAAACTGGAATCCAGAAGTGATCGCAATCCCTGGATTCCCACCTTTAGAGGGAATGACGAACGAGGTGACAGTTATCGTCTATGAGCGAATTTATGAAAAGTATGTGGAATAGCATTACTCACCCTCTATGAGTGAAAACAGATAATACCAACATCGGAATTTTAACAATTAGGCATTAAAAAGTCAATCGCTTTATATATCTAAATTCAAAGGTAATAATTTTAGTAGTGTTACAAAAAATAGTGCTTATAGAATTTAAGCTCTCCGGTATCAACCAGTTACTCAAAGTAATAAGGGTTTCCAGCATTACTTGCAGAGTGCCGCTTTTAATTTTAATCTTTATGGAAATTGTTCAATATGGTAGAATATATCAATATAAAATTGACCTGCCCGTAATGTTTGCCGTCTTGTGCATTTATCAGCCACACGGTCCGAAAGACAGGGCATAAGCTGAGGATTATAAGGATCATGCAGGGATTATGAGAAAAGCAGGCAAGAAATTTATCGGGCCAAATCCCCGGGGGGACCCGCTGTGAGTGCATTTTTGTCTTGACACTTACAGAAACTTATCTATAATTAAAGCCTTATCGCATGAGAGGAGTATTTTTGTCTCAGTGGGGGGGACAATCAACGCGAATGGAAGTTGGTGAACACATGGTAATCGGTAATCATATTCAGGATGTTTATATCGATCGGGAGCAGGCGAAAAATGAAAAGATCCTGGTCGTAGAGGACAATGAGGACATTCTGGAGCTGCTGCGCTGCATGCTGAAAGCCAAGGGATACCGGGTTGTTGCGGCTGAAAACGGTGATGAAGCCCTGCGAATGGTCAAGGAGGAAGAGCCTCACCTGGTTCTTCTGGATCTTTCGCTGCCCAAGGTTAATGGCTACGACGTATGCAGAATGCTGAAAGAGTCGGAAAAAACGCGCTATATCCCCATCATTATTGTCACCTGTAAATCCAGCCCTCAGGAGAAGATCATGGGCCTTGAGCTGGGAGCGGATGATTACATCGTAAAGCCCTTCTGCCGGGAAGAAGTTCTGGCCAGGGTAAAATCATTGCTCAAATTGCGCAGCCTGCACTATCGGCTGATTCAGGCTGAGAAGCTGGCTACCCTGGCCCAGGTGGCGGTCAGTGTGAACCATGAGATTAATAATCCCCTGTGTGCTATTTCCGCCAATGCGGAAATTATTAAAATGATGCTGGCCAAGGGAATTGAACCTGCGCGGATGAATGGCAAGGTTGATTCCATACTGAATGAGGTTGATCGGATCAAAAGGGTGATTGAAAAGCTGTCCAGAGCGACCAAGGTTGTCAGTATGGAGTACATTGCCGGTATTCAGATGCTCGATATCGATCAGTCGATTGAGCGGATCGGGGATGAGGATAAGGAATACAAAGATTAGCCCCCAACGATTTTCCCTAGTAAACTATACCTTTGGTACTTGACTTTATAGTGCCTGCCATATAAACTAATTGTATAAAAATTATACAAAAGTGCAGGCAAGATATCAATAAGGATATTCAGTGTTCGATAATTTATCAGATAAACTCCAGACAGTCTTCAAGAAGCTGCGCGGATATGGAAAGCTTACTGAAAGCAATATTCAGGAAGGCTTACGGGAAGTAAGGCTTGCCTTACTGGAAGCGGACGTCAATTACAAGACGGTTAAGGAATTTATTGAGAAAGTAAAAGAGAAGGCCGTTGGTGACCAGGTTCTGAAGAGTCTGTCCCCCGGCCAGCAGGTGGTCAAGATTGTCCATGAGGAAATGGTCGCGCTCATGGGGGGAGAGTGTAAAAATCTGGCCCCTTCTCCTCATCCTCCGACCAGCATTATGCTCATGGGTCTTCAGGGGTCAGGAAAGACGACAACGGCAGCCAAGCTGGCGAACCTTTTTCACAAAGAGAGACGCAAGGTTCTTCTGGTGGCTGCCGATCCTTACCGGCCTGCGGCTATCGACCAGTTGGCGATCCTCGGCCAGCAATTAGGCATTGCGGTCTATACAGACCGGGAGGCCAGGAATGCGGTAAAAATCTGTCAGGATGCCCATCAGGCTGCCCGCTCCGGCGGATATACCTATATGATCATGGATACTGCAGGCAGGCTCCATATTGACGATGAGCTGATGCAGGAGCTGCGGGAAATCAAGAAGATCGTCTCTCCCCAGGAAGTAATTCTGGTGGCTGACGCCATGACCGGTCAGGACGCGGTGAACATTGCCAAATCCTTTGATCAGGAGATCGGGATTGACAGTGTCATCCTGACCAAGATCGACGGGGATGCACGGGGAGGGGCGGCGTTATCGATCCGTGCCGTTACTGGAAAGCCGATCCGGTATGTGGGTACCGGGGAAAAGATCGAGGCTATTGAACCCTTTCATCCGGACCGGATGGCCTCCCGGATTCTGGGAATGGGAGATGTGCTTTCGCTGATCGAGAAAGCGCAGGCTGCCTATTCTGAAGAAAAAGCCAGAGACCTGCGGAAAAAAATTGCCCAGGATGCATTTACCCTGGAAGATTTTCGCAACCAGCTCAGGCAAATCAGGAAATTAGGGCCTCTGGAGCAGGTCATCGGCATGATCCCCGGAGCCAAAAAAATCGCAAAAAAAACAGACCTTAAGGCGGACGAAAAAAAATTGGTTCAGATTGAAGCGGTTATCAACTCGATGACGATGGAAGAGCGCAACAATGCGGAACTGATCAATGGCAGCAGAAGGAAACGGATCGCCCGGGGAAGTGGCACGACAGTACAGGATGTCAACCAGGTGCTTTCACAATTTACCCAGATGCAGAGAGCGCTGCGGCAAATGAAGAAAATGGGCATGATTCCTGGTTTTGGCGGAAATCCATTTAGAAAGAAGAGGAGGTGAATTATTTGGCGCTTCGGATACGGTTAACGAGACTGGGAGCGAAAAAGCGGCCATTCTACAGGATCGTGGTAATAGATTCCAGAAGATCACGCAGTGGCGAATATCTGGATCTGATTGGAAACTATGACCCGCTGAAAGCCCCGGCAGAGATCAGAATCAATACGGAAAAAGCCGTCTCTTGGATGCAGAAAGGCGCAATACCATCTGACACCGTTAAACAGCTATTTAGCAGTCAGGGAGTAATCTAGTTGTATTGTAATCTCCAACTCAAACAGGGAGTTATTAAATTACGGAGGTAGGGAAAATGGGCATGAAGGAATTAATCGAAGATATCGCTAGAGCACTGGTTGATTATCCTGAAGAAGTTAGTGTGACTGAGGTTGATGGCGAACGGACTACGGTGCTGGAGTTACGGGTTGCCAAGACTGATCTGGGCAAGGTAATCGGCAAACAGGGGCAGACTGCACGGGCCATGCGGACGGTTTTAAGTGCAGCGGCCACCAAGATCGGCAAAAGGGCGGTACTGGAGATACTTGAATAGTATCCAGGGAAAACCTCACGCATTTGTGCAGGATATAATGGACCTCGTTCAGATCGGTAAAATCATCGGCACCCATGGTAACAAGGGGGAGGTAAAGGTTTATCTGCTGACGGATTTCCCGGAAAGATTTCAGTCTCTGAAAGAGGTCTTTTTAGTAACTCCTTCGGGGCGAAGAAGCCTGGCTGTTGAAAGTGTCCGGTTCCATAAGAGCTATGTAATTCTGAAGCCGCAGGAGTCTCACACCATGAGCGATGCGGAGAAACTCAAAGGGGCTGCGATCTGCATACCCGAAGAGGAAGTTTATCCTCTGGGAGAGGATGAATACTACTGCTTCCAGCTCATAGGCATGGAGGTCTACACGGAGGAAGGATTATTTTTAGGAGTAATAGAGGATATCTTTCCGACAGGAAGTAACGATGTGTATGTAATTAAAGATGAACACAAGGAGTACCTTATCCCGGCAATCAAAGAGGTGGTTAAAGAGGTAAATCTGGAAAGAAGAAGAATTACCGTTCATCTTCTGAAAGGATTGTTGAATCCCGCTGATGCTCTTTGATATCATTACCATATTTCCGGAAATGTTTCCGGGGATCATTCAGCAGAGCATTATCAAGAGAGCCCAGGAGAAGGGCCTGGTAAGCATTCGGATCCATGACCTTCGGGATTTTACTGAAGACAGGCACCGAAAAGTCGATGATTCTCCGTATGGAGGCGGCCCGGGAATGGTGTTCAAGGCCGAACCCCTCTGTCGAGCCATCAGGGCAGTGATGCAGGAGAGCTCGCTGGTCAAGAGGGTTTATCTGTCTCCGGAGGGCACCCTTTTTTGTCATCACATGGCTAAGGAGTTGGCTCAGGAAAGTCATCTGGTACTTGTATGCGGCCATTATGAAGGAATCGATCAAAGAGTCCGGGATACCCTGATTGATGAAGAGATTTCGATTGGAGATTATGTCTTAAGCGGCGGGGAGCTGCCGGCACTGGTTGTGCTGGATGCTGTAGTCAGACTGATCCCTGGAGTATTGGGTTCTGAGGAGTCTTTGCAGGTTGAATCTTTCTCGGATAATCTCCTTGATTATCCTCAGTATACACGACCGAGAATCTTTGAAGGCAGGGAAGTTCCCGATGTTTTGCTCTCCGGACATCATGAAAGAATCCGGAAGTGGAGGCGCAGGCAATCTCTCTTACGAACCGCCCAGAGGAGGCCGGACCTTTTCAGGAAGGCAGTTTTGACTACTGAGGATATCGAATTATTGAAGGATCTTTGACCTTGGAACGATCACTGATCTCTATCGGGCTCCTCCATTTCCCTGTTTATAACAAAAACAAGGAGGTCGTTACCACCTCAATAACTACCTCCAGTCTTCATGATATTTCGAGAACAGCCAGAACCTTTGGGGTTGAAGGTTTTTATATCATAACTCCGATCCAGGCACATAAGGAGCTGGTCAACCGACTGATCCAGCACTGGCAGACAGGCTATGGAGCCGATTACAACCCGACGCGCAAGGATGCCCTTGAAAACGTTATTGTCATGAGCAGCCTTGGAGAATGTCTTCGGAGCCTGAAAGAGAAGTACCAGAAAGACCCTGTCACGGTTGTAACCTGCGCCCGGGCGCGCAGAAATGCAATCTCTTATCCGGATCTTCGTGAGAAGATACGGCGGGAGAGGCAATTATACTTCATTATTTTCGGAACCGGCTGGGGTATTGAACAGAGCCTGATGGAAACCATGGACTTTACCATCGAACCAATCTATGGACAGGGAAGGTATAATCATCTTTCCGTAAGAGCTGCGGTAGCTATAATTCTGGATAGATTAACTAACGAAAACAGGTAAAGAGGTAGAAGCGACATGAATAACATTTTGAACGCATTGGAGCAGGAACAGCTTAAAAAAGATATTCCCGGTTTCGGGCCAGGTGATACGCTCAGGGTGCATCTGAAACTTATTGAAGGTGACCGGGAAAGAATTCAGGTCTTTGAAGGGGTAGTTATCCGCATTCGCCGGGGGAATAACCGGTCCACGTTCACCGTGCGGAAAATCTCGTACGGAGTGGGAGTTGAGAGAACCCTCCCCCTTCATTCTCCCATTATTGACAAAATCGAGGTTACGCGCAAGGGAAGGGTCCGCCGGGCAAAACTGTATTATATGCGGCAGCGTATAGGCAAGAGAGCCAGAATCAAGGAAAGAACTACGAGGTAAGAAGTGGTTTAATGGCAATAACTCACCGAGTACAACTGGGGAAACAAGGTGAACGGATGGCGGTTCAGCTCCTGAAATCGGAGCATCTCTCGATCCGTGAGCTGAATTTTCGCTGCTCTCTCGGAGAAATCGATATCATTGCCGAGCAGGAGGATGTCATTGTCTTCATCGAAGTCAAAACCAGGAGCACTACAAATTATGGCTTGCCAGAAGAAGCGGTTGGTTACCCCAAGCAGCAGAAGCTTATCCAGGTGGCCATGCATTACCTTCAGAAGGAGCGATTGGAAAATAGAAGCTGCCGCTTCGATGTGGTATCCATTATCATGAAGAACAACACAGTTGAGAAAATTGAACACATTATGAATGCTTTCTCAGCTTGAAGAAATTATGGAAGGTCAGAGGGAACTATCCTTTTGCATAAAAACAAAGTATGGCCAAAGGCAGTATCGGATTGTCAAGAAGGTTCGTGAGCAGTGATTTATATCTCCAGGTTTAATCCCTCCCTCAAAGTAGTATTCGTAGTATTCGGCAAATTCTTCTGCTCAGTGAGTTTATTTTTCTGGCTTTATTAATCCAAAGGTATTATATTATTATAATGGCATGTTTTGTGCTTTCCATTTCTCCTGGAAGGCCACAGATACCGGAGCATTCATCCGGCGTGGAAGGGTGAGAAAGGTTTTGGGGTATGCTCTGGGTGTTCAATTAATAAACATAATAAACAAAACAGCCCGAATCTGAATTTTTCATGTCTCTGACGGAATTGGTTATGTATTGTTAGAGTTATCTATTAACAACAGAATCACTTTGAAGGAGAGAGTGATGAAGGGTAAGCCTATATATTCCTTCTTCTGGATTTGCCTGGCGGTCGTACTGGTTGTTCAGCTTTCTGGAGTAAAAGTTTTTGCACAGGAGATTTATCCTCAGGTACTTGAGTCCGACCCTGAGTCAATGCAAACTGATGTGCCTGTATCAAGTGCCATAACCATCTTGTTCACTGTCCCCATGGACCCTGTTACTACGGCTGAGGCCTTTCATTTCTACATTGAAGGAACCGACGAGGTCTTTAACAACCTCAAGGATTCCGGTTACCTCGATATAGAGAATGCCACTTTGACCTTTACTCCTCTCCATGATCTGGAGCCTGGAACGACATACTGGATTAAGATTAAATCAACGGCTACCGACATGAATCAGCCGCGGAACTCCCTGGATGGGAATAATAACGGCGTTGGTGAAGAGGGAGAGGATGATGACTGGAAGATTATGTTCACCACCGCAGCCATAGAAGTTCCTCCTCCTGCCCAGGACCACTGGAGTCAAGTCTATGGTCCAGGCCAGGGCATTGACGGAAAGATTTGCTGTATGGCCGTTGACAGCCGGGATAATCTCTGGGCAGCAACCAATGATGAAGATGGCATTTACTACTTTGATGGGAATGCCTGGCAGAATAAAACATCCTCTCTCGATGACTCTCAAATGATAGATAACTTCCTCTGTATGGCTGCTGACGGGCAGGACCGCCTGTGGGTAGCACTCGATACATCGCGAGAGACCAGTCTCGATGCTCCCCGGTTAGCCAGATGGGAGAACAATACCTGGCAAGAATTTTCTGCCGCAAACCTCAGCCTCCTCGAGGACGAGGTCATTCTCAAAATTGCCTTCGATTCCAGTGATAACGTCTGGATGATTACCAGTGGAAGTAAGGTCATTAACTACAACAATAGCAATAGGCAGGTAATCACCTATGCGAAAAACGATCTTTCCGAAGGTGCACTGGTGATCGACAGGGAGGATAATGTCTGGGTTGGATCGGCGGTTAACGGTGCCTTCAAACTGCCGAAGGGAAAGGATACCTGGGAAGTTTACAGTTACAATGACGCCCCTGGACCTTATTCTACGAAAGGCATGGGGATCGATCCTGCCGGGCATATTTGGATCGGAACAACGATCGGGCTCCTGAAATTGGATCCATCCATTGGAAAACCCGGCGTATGGACACGCTATACCACTAGTAATACCGGTGCGGGATTGCCGAGTAACGATATAACCTCCCTGGCTGTTGATCCGAAGAGCGGCGCAATATGGGCAGGGACTTCGTCCGGTCTTGGGAAGTTTGACGGCAAGACGCAATGGACGAATTTTGCAGTGACCAATATCAGTGAGCTATCAGACCAAAAAATCAATACCCTGGCCCTCAACCCGCGGGGTGAAGTCTGGCTTGGAACAGATGACGGGCTGATGAAACGGGATGATATCAGACCCTATATCGTAGTGGAGGAGAGCTCTCCCACGAATGAGACCCTGGTAGATCAAACGGTGAAAATCCGAATCGTCTTTAGTGAGCCGATGAGGCAAGATGCGGCTACAAACGCTTTTACCCTGATGAATGCGGTCAAGGCAACAACCGTTGCAGGAGAATTTTCCTGGACTGATGAAAGGACTCTGGAGTTTACTCCGGAGAAGGGTGTTCTGGATGCCGATCAGACCTATAGAATCATCATGGCTACTTCAGTCCTTCCAAAAGATCTGGCAGGCAACTCTCTTTCCACCACAGGGTATGAGGTTACTTTCTCCACACAAGGTAATCAGCAAAGTAATACTCGATTTTCACCTGCGTATGATGATGACGTTAACCTGAGCGGCAGCGGATGCTTTATCGATTCGGTGAGCCATAAACCGTGGTCCTGGCTCAGGCGGGTTGTGGAACTTCTCTGGTCATAACATACTGGCAGATAGTGACCTCTGCGGTGAACATACGGTTAACAAACGAGGTTGAAGCCTCACTACGGAGTGAGGCTTGGCCTCGTTTTTGTTGTTAATCTTTCATTTTGGATAACACGAGGGCCAAGCGTATGAGTAGGCAAAGAAATACCTGTCTTTTTCTGCTGATCATTTCCATCTTTCTCCTGATTTTTGCTTCTCATCCAGAGGTTGAAGCCACGGATTACCTGAATATCTGTACCATGAGCGGTTCGCAAATCTCTCCTGCATCGGTGTGGAATAAAGAGCAGGCCGAGTATCTGACCGTCTGGCAGAGCGGCCAGAATACGGATCCCAACCGGAGCATCTGCGGCCTTCGGCTTGATCCCAGCGGAGGTATTACGGGAGGCTCATCCACGCCATATATTATCAGCCCTATTCGGGGCGGCGATCTTTACTATCCGAGCGTCGCCTGTAATCCCGCGAAAAACCAATACCTGGTTACCTGGCATGATAAGGATGCCGACAATCCTTCCTCTACAAAAATCTACGCTTCTCTTGTATCTTTTGATGGAAATGGGAAGATCACCAAAAACCTGATATCAGCTATCCATACGGTAAAGGGGAATCCGTCATTTCCCAAGGCAGCCTGGAATGGCGAGCAATTTCTGATTGTCTGGTATGATTATCATGAGTTAACGGGTATTGCGGGTGCTGACATCTACGGGACGCGCATTGATGCGGATGGCACGGTGCTGGATCCCAACAGTTTTGCGATCTGCACCAGCACATCATCTCAGCTTGCCCCTGTAATCACCGGCTACCATCGGCAATCGGCTGAAGGAGGGCCGGAAGAAAGGGGCTGGCTGGTGGCCTGGGTTGATGAGCGTAACCCATCGTCAGGGAAGGATATCTATGCTGCTGTGATTCAGCAGAATGCTGACGGTACGGTTTCCCCGGCAGAGAGCTTCCCTGTCTGCACTGTGGAAAAGGACCAGAAATCCCTGAGCGTGGCAACCGGGCCACAGGGTTTTTTTATTGTCTGGCAGGATGGAAGGCTGAGGGATACCAAGGACAATCAGGGAAATTCCTATGGTAATTTTATCCTCGGTGCCCGTATTTCCTTCGGCGGGCAACTCCTGAATCCGGCCAGGATGGAGATTCCGATTACCAGACTTGAACCTTATGAGGGGAGAATACCGGGGACTCAGCCGAGCGTTGCCTGTATTCAGAATAATTATCTGGTAGTCTGGGATTATAAGAGCACAGTGTATGGGCACAGGGTATCATTGGAAGGAGAAATTTTAGACATTGATAGTCAAACCGGACAGCCAAAGCCTGTCTCTCTCAGCGATACGGCCAAGAGTGCCAGCATGCCCTCGGTTGCTTCCGGCGGCCCTGACGCCAGAGGCCTGATTACCTGGGTTATTGATGCAGGGCAGTCCCAGGGCAAGGATATTTCCGGAGTTGTTTATGAATTGCCTCCATCACCCCAGTTAGAGTGGGTAGAGGGGGACGGCGGAGTCAGTCCGGATCCGGGAGAAGGGGGCACGGAATTTACCTTCAAGGTGAAATATATCAAAGCCGAGGGTGGAGGAAGCCAGCCGCTTGCCCATGGTGTACTGATCGACATCAATTATAATGGAACCTACGATGGAAATGAGGTTTTTGACCTGGCGAACTCCGGCAATGATATTTATCAGAAAAAAATTAAAATCTTATACGATGGGGAGCAAACCGGGGAAAAAACGATCAGCTACAAATTTTATTTCAGGGATGAACATAATGTGGCTCAAGGGCCTCCGGCTGAAGATCACACCTTCACTATCGGTCCCCATAACCAGGTGCCGAAGCTGAGCTGGTCGGCGGGAAAAGGGTATCTTCAGGATGGAGTTGAGCCGGACAGCAGTGAGGATGGAATAACCTTCACTTTTAAGGTCAAGTATCAGGATATGGATGGGACCGTTCCTTCAACTCACCAGGTATGGATTGACCTTGATGGCAGCAACATGTTTGAAGAGAACGAAAAATTCTCCCTGGAAACAGAAGGCAGCGTAAATTATGCCCAAGGTGCAATTTTCCAGCTTTCCAAACTCATGCGGGTGAATCGTGCAGGGCTCATCCCTTACCGGTTCGTCTTTGACGACGGTGCTAATGTGGCCCAGGGAGAGCCGGCAGAGGTTCACTGTCTGGTTATCACCAACACTGCTGAAACCTGCATCCACAGCAGCCTGAATTCCCAGGCGTTTCCAGATATCGCTTCTTTATCCGGAGGAAGTCTGGTAATATGGGAGGACCTGCGTGACGCGGAGCTGGTAGATAAGGAGAAGCATCCGGAGCTTTATCAGGGTTCCAGAATTTATGGCCGCTTTCTGGATAAGGAAGGGGCTCTCCTGGAGAATCAAGAGGAAATCCAAATCGGAAACCAGAGTAAGGCCAAATTCAAACCGCGTATTGCGGGCCAGGGGGATGTATATCTGGTGGTCTGGGAGGATCTGAGAAACGGTAGAGTCGAAACCGGAGGCACTAATCCTGGTTATTTGAATACTGATATCTATGGCCAGATCATCGATGCCACGGATTTGGACAGGGTGATTGAAATACCAATCGCCACTTACTCCACCGACACACTGTCCAGTAATCAGAATAAACCGGCTGTGGCCGCGGGGGCCAATAACCGGTTTCTGGTAGTCTGGGAGGATAGTAAAGACATCGATAATACCGGAAAGAATATCCAGGGGGCCATTGTTTCCTATGATCCGGCATATTCCACTGCCGGGGTAATCCCGCAGGATACGGCTGCAAACGACAATTTTATCATCTATGACGAAGACTATCATGAACATCAGACCAATCCGGCCGTGGCCTGGGGAGGAAGCAATTACCTGGTTGTCTGGCAGGATTACCGGCCGGAAGAGGATGGAGATATAAATTCCCATCTCTATGCCAACCCGGTGGACCCCAATGGGCAGGTTATGGATGGCTACCGTCCAAAGTTGCAAAATCAGATCCTTGGCAATCCCGTCTGCACAGACCCTAATACCATTCAGGAGAATCCGGCCATAGCTTCGGATGGAACGAACTTTCTGGTTGTCTGGGAAAACCAAGCCACGGTCAATAATTTCTTCGGCAAGGATATCTACGGTGCCATCGTAGGGCCAAACGGCTCAATTGTCAAACAGCGATTCATTATCTGCACCATGCAAGGCGATCAGACCAGCCCGCGGGTTTCCTGGGACAAGGCCACGGCAAGCTACCTGGTGGTCTGGGACTCACAGCCCCTCTATAAGGATGCCAAAGGTGATACCGTAGCCTGGTATGACACTGATATCCGTGGATTGCGAATTGATAAAGACGGGGCGTTAATCGGCAGTGCGGCCACAAGCCCAGGATTTGAAATCTGTGCCATCCAGGGAATCCAGAAATTCCCGGCAATTTCGGGTAACGACCTTCTTTCCCAGGTGGTATGGATGGATAACCGGAACATCTCTCCCTATTCCCTATCCTTACCGTACAGTTTCGATATCTACAGTACTCCGGTTAAATCCTTTCTGGGCTGGCTGGAGGATGAAGATTTCATGTCCGGCGTTAATCCGGTCATCGGAGGTAACGGGAAGAACTATACGTTTAAAATTAACTATCTGGATATGTACGGCAAAGACCCGAAAACCAGCCAGGTGTGGATCGATCTGAATGGAGATGGCGAGTATAGTGCCCAGGAAAAGTACAACTTGACTCCTGACACTCAGGATTCAGATCCTCTCGATGGAAGGACCTACAGCAAGAGCATCTCTCTGGCCTTATCACCGGACAGCTATCTGGGAAACGGCAGACTCAACTACCGGTTTTATTTCGAGGATACAAACTTCTCCCCGGCAGCCGGAAGTGCCAATCAGACTAAAACCATTCAGGTAAATTATCCCAGGCTGTTTTGGACGCAAGGTCAGCAGGGAGTTAACCCTTCAACCGGAGCTCCCGGTACTTCGTTCCAATTTTCGGTCACCTATTACTACCAGCCTTCAGATACTCAAAAATATGGTCCAGAACCGGGGATTGCCCAACTCTGGATTGACCTTAACCATGATGGGCAATATCAGTCGAATGAAAAATACAACTTGAGCCAGGTGGACTCGAATGACCAGAATTATATGGATGGGAAAGCATATTCGTATAAATTCACGGGAAATACACCTGGCGAATATAATTATCGGTTCTACTTCGAACATCCGGAGGGCGGGCAGGCACTGGGAGAGCCGACAAAAGATGACCAGAAGTTTACTGTTTCCGGCGGTCCTTCTTCCTGGACAACTTACACAACCGGGAATACACCAAATCTGGCCGGAGATTATATTACCTCCCTGGCGTTTCAACAAGATACCCTCTGGGTGGGTACCGCGACCGGCTTGAGCAGATTTGATGAGCCGGATACATGGTCAATAGTGCAAGTCGGTGCCGATCCTGATACGGCTCGCTCAATGATTACTGCTTTGGCTGTTGAATCTTCCTCCGATAACCTGTATGTTGGGACTCCCTCCGGACTGAAAAGCTACAATGGCACTTCCTGGAAAGAATACGACAAGGCAACCACTGATGAGACACTGGATAAAAATTACATAGGTGCCCTGGCTCTTGATGAGGTAAACCGGAGATTGTGGATTGTTGTCCCCCCCACGAGCAGCGGTCAGGGATCAGACCAGACATCAGCCTCGGAGAGCGATCCTAATGACCCTTCAATCCAGGCCACGTTAATTCAATATGATATAGAGACAAACACCTGGACTTCGTATACCAAGCTCAACACCGCGACTCATGCAGGTGGAGGGCTTCCGGGTAATCAAATCGGTGCCATAAGCGTTGACAGTAACGGAGACCTCTGGGTTTCCACTGCTGTCCCGGGAACTGCCGAACAGCCGGGATACAGGGGGCTTTCCCGGTTCAGGGTTGAGCAGAAGGAATGGACCCATTATTCCACGACGGTAAATAATGAAGGGGGAACTCTGAAGACGGATTACATTCAAAGAATTAATGGAAGTGATCCCGGCTTCCTGTGGATTAGCGGAATCAGCACGGATTCAGCCGATACCGGAGGAACGAATGGAGGGCTTTACCAGTTTGATATCGAAGATAACAAGTGGGTTGCTCACCTGAGTAAAGGCAGTCCGGATGTAAACTTGGGCAGCAATTTCATCAATGCCCTGGCGGTAAATGGCTCCGTGATCTGGATTGGAACCTGGCCCCCCACAACAGATGAGGCTGCCGGAGGTGTCAGCCGGTATGACTACAATAAGAATACCTGGGCACGGTTCACTACGAGTGACGGCCTGGTTGATAATCGCATTAACGCTATTGCAGTCCAGGGTTCTGATGTCTGGATCGGCACCCCGGCAGGTTTGAGCCGCTATGGGACCGGTCCCGGTGATGACAAAAAAGTCGATTCATATTTTAATGCCGATAATCGCTTTGCTTTTCCCGATGACAAGGGCTGTTTTATCAGTTCCCTTGCCAATCCCTTCAATCGAAATTCAGTCACGAGGTTCCGTGCACTCTGGTTCTTCGGACGGATTTTTGGGGTGGTGATTATATTCGGCGCAGGTGCCGCATTCCTCTCTTGTGTAAGGAGATATTCATGGGTAGAAAGACAGTAGCTGTTACCATATTCATTGTTCTGTGTACTACGCTGCCGCTTGGGGCCAAGGCTGAAACTTTGCGGAGAGGAACCTCCCTGGAACTGAGAGGCGGCTATTACCGTCCTTCGGACAATGATAAGTGGGATATCGCTTTTGGCCGGAGTTTTTCCGGATTCGGGGGTCTGAAAATCGGTAAGGAACTTCTCACAAACATCGACATTGGATTCAGTGCAGACTATCTGCACGAAACGGCGAGGGAGTGGTCCGTTTACTTTGTTCCCCTGGGACTGAGCCTGACCTATGCCATGCGCTATTATCAGGATCAGCTTTTCGTCCCCTACCTGGGGGGAGGAGTCGACTTTGTCTACGGAAAGACAGGGCGCATACACCAGGGTAACATCGAGCCATCCTATCTGAAAGAAGCGGGCTACCATGCGGTCGCCGGAATGCGGCTGCTCCTGGACGCACTGGCTGGTGAAGATGCCGAATCTTTTGATCAAAAGTACGGAGTCAATAACAGCTACCTGGTACTTGAGGCCAGATATCTGAAACTTTTCAATGCAGATTATGCTGATCAGGAATTTGAATCCGGTGTACCGGGGACAGGATATCTGGACCCTAAAGGAGTTATGATTTCTCTTGGCTTTCTGGTGGAATTTTAAGCAGGTCCGAATTGAGGGAATAGCCGGTTGAAGTTGGCAGCGATCCGGGAAGCCGCTTCGGGGAGAGGAACCTTTTTTATTTCAGCGATCCTGCTGGTTACGGCAGCCACATAGGAAGGTTCATTCCTTTTTCCTCGATGGGGTGAAGGGGCAAGGTAAGGGGAATCCGTTTCGGTCAGGATGCGGTCAAGCGGGGTTTCCCGGCAGACCTCCTGAAGAGTTGCGGACTTTGGATAGGTCAGCGGTCCGGCAAACGAGATGAGAAGATTAAGCTTCAGGCAATCATGAGCAAAGGAGCGATCGCCGGAAAAGCAGTGCATAATTCCCCCGATGCTGGATACATCCTCCTCTTTCATGATACGAAGGGTATCGGCCTGAGCATCCCGGCAATGGATCACGAGCGGAAGCTTTAATTCCCTGGCCAGACGAATCTGGGCACGGAATATGCGCTGTTGATCCTCCCGGGGAGAAAGGTCCCGATAGTAATCAAGTCCCGTCTCTCCCAGAGCCACAAAGAAAGGCTGCGAGGTCAAAAACCGGCTCATCTGCTCGAGAGTTTCATCAGTGACTTTTTGAGCATCATGGGGATGGATGCCCAGGGCTGCCAGAAAGAAATCGGGATCTTGACGGCAAATATCCAGAGTCTGGTGGGCTGAAGGAATGCTGAGGGCTACGGTGAGTATTTTTTTCACCCCGGCCTTTCGAGCAGCCTGGATAACCTCGCTCCGGTCCTGGTTGAACTGCTTCATATCCATGTGGGCATGGGAATCAATCAGCGGGATTTCATTCACGGGTTTTTCTCTGCTCCTTCCTTTCCAGTCACCGCCGCTTCACTCCCTTCGCGGATAAAGGTTCCGCTGCGGCCTCCGCTTTTTTTCATGAGAACAATATTGGAAATGCTCATGGCCCGGTCTATGGCCTTGCACATGTCGTAGATGGTGAGAGCAGCGACAGACACGGCAACAAGAGCTTCCATCTCGACCCCGGTTTGTCCGATGGTCCTGACCCTGGACTCAATGATGATCGAGCTTTGTGTCTGATCAATGGCAAAATCAAGGTCAATGGCAGTTAAGGGAATCTGGTGACAAAGCGGAATCAGTGATGAAGTGCGCTTTGCGGCCATGATGCCGGCAATTTTGGCTACTTCCAGAGCGTTCCCTTTTTTTATCTCATTCTGCATGATAGCGTTCAGAGTCTGAGGCTGCATAAAGACAGTCCCGCGGGCCGACGCTTCGCGGACCGTTGCCTCTTTGGAACTGACATCAACCATCCGGGCCTGCCCATGTTCATCAAAGTGTGTAAGTTCTGGACTGTTCAAAGGATTATCCTTTCCCTATAGTTCTTAAAATCCCCCTAAACTTCAGGTGAGATGAACCAATTCCGTAAGATGTCGCTTTTTTTATTCTGGTTATGAGAAGTCTTATAGTTCATCAGTTCTTCTTTATTGGAGAGTAATCGCCAGGCTGTTTTAATATACAAAAATATATTACTTTTTAAATACAACGGGTAATAGAGCAAAGCTTTTTTAGAGCTTAAATCCAGGTCATATATTCCCGATACAGCTCTCAACGAGGTAAACAACCCTTGTTGGAAGATGGCTATCTTGGCTTTCATGTGCGGTGCTACCCATAATCGAGCTATGATATTCGGTCGTGGTACAGCATTACTAAAAAGCTGCTCTATCGCCAGGTCAATGATCTGGGGATCAAAATTATCCGGCTTTAAATCTTCCAAGACCGCCGGGGGTATGGTTACCTGGAGCACTTCCTCTGCAAGACGAAGTGTGAGGTAAACACATTTCTCGCTTTTCCACTCATGGGTACGAAGCGTTACCTGTTCCCAGTCAATCTCATCATGATAATACCACAATGTTTGGGAAATGTCATACAGGTGTTTGAGTCCACCGGAAAATATATGGGCCGCAGTATGAAGACATTGATGTAAAATCAAATCTTCAGGACAGAGAATGAGCGCTTCAACACCGGCTATGGTACATGGCCGGGCCCTTTTCCAAAACCCTTCGATATCAATTGTGTAACCATGAATAAAATTGCTGATATTCCAATGCAGCTCCAATATTTCTTTATCCGGTCCTTCGAATGGAACTAAATGTTTTTGGATTTTGCACTGCTTTTCAATGCTGAGTTGTATGTTTTGCTTATAACCTATTTCAAGCAATTTTTCCCCGGCCCTGGCCAGGTCCCTTTTCCTGATTAAAAGATCGATATCGTGAAAAAAACGCAAAGCCTTATCCTGATAGACAGTTGCAGTCAAGGCAGCACCCTTGAGAACGATAGGTTCGATTCCATCCTCTTTAAGAACCTTCAATATGTTGCCAAGCTCATGATAGAGATGCTCATTCCGAAAGGCGTTCAGATAATATCCAGCTTTTAACGTCTGGAGCACACTTTGGGGAATGCTGCCTCCGATTCCCTTCAGCTTATGATACAAGAGCGGAATACCTGCATTCAACTGGGCTTTCATCATGACTTCGTTCCAGTTGAAACCGGAATTGGGAATACTCTTGACTTTGTCATATATCCCGGTATCTGTTTCCCCTCTCATGCAAGAGAGCAAAAATTCACATTCAGGAGATAGATTCATGGCATTTCACCTCAATACCTTATCTTCATCCCACACACTGGGCCGCCAATTATTTTTCGGGTCGATAATTTCAATAAGGTATCCTGTATCTTTCAGAATCCGGGATTTTTTTCCAGCAGGCATACCGAAGAAGTAATAGCTTTCCTGCCACTTTCCTCCTGGAGCATCGAGGGTTTGCAGACTCGAAATAAATTTTTCGCCTAATTCTTCGAGAAGATCATATGAGGTAAAAGCATGAAGGGGTGCGGGGAAATTTATCCAATGAGAGCCTATTCCCCATGTATAGCGGGGATAAATATCTGAGCAGGTAAGGGGTAGGGTCAGGTCATTTTTCATCTCAGCGTAAAGGATGTAGCTTTGTCCGGGTATAATTTCAAAATCTTCCCCCTGGAAACCTCCGTTCTGCCAACCTCCGATTTGCCATCGGTGGTGAAGAGAATCGAAGGCTGAAATTTTTTGCAGCTCGATTCCCTGAGTATTCGCATATGCCTGAAGATCTGACACCTTCCATGAATTTTCCATCTTGCCGGGTAAACAGAATACATTAATCCCGGGTTTAATCAGTATCTGTGTCTCTGCCGATGGTCCCAATCTGCCTTTCAGTTCAGTAGCGGGGTCGCCAAAAAGCATATATGATTGAAGCGTGTTCGCCGAAACTTTATTCTGGACATATGAATTAATACGGGCGGATGTAGTACAAACGCCCAACCGTCTTATCTTTTGTTTGAAAATAAGATCAAACAGCTCTGCACTTAAATTGCTTTGATTTGCAGGATATTCTACATTGATGGGAGCAAAACAGGCCAAAGCCCCCTTTCTTTCCGCCCGCAGCAGCTCTTCCGCCAGGCAGTAATCTGCCTCGGGGTGGGGGAAAAAACCATTCAAACAGGTAAAGGTAAGAACAAAAGCAGGCTTATCGATATTGTGGAGACTTGCGACGTCTTTTATCGTAAATAGACCTGACCATTGATCGGTACTGCCATGGCCGGTATAGGTAGTAAGTAAACACCCTTGAGAAATTTTTTGCTTTAAATCCTCTTTGGCCAGGGAGACATCAGCATAATTACCCTTATAGACTTTCTGAAGCTCAAAATTGCCGGGCAAAAATTTTTGAGCAAGGCTATCGGGGATATCGGTATACGACGAATCTCCACTTCCCGCCACAAAAAGCGCTCTTTGATGCCAGGGCTGGTTTTCCTGTTGTTCGTAGGAGATAATCTTTTCGCCGACTTTTTGAGCCTCTTCCGGGGTTCGGATCGATATTCTGCCTAAGAACATGTCTGGCAAAATATCTTCGCCATTGACACACACAAACCAATTATCATTTGGAGTTTCTCCAATTTCAGGAGTATGATAGATGTGGGTGGGAACAAAGTTCATTCTTCCTTTTCGAAAATGATCCAGATAATCCATATTCGCATCGCCTACCAGTAATACATACAATGGGGCTGGAGGAGTCCAATTCTGGAAGCAATATTTCAAAAAATCCCGGATTGCCTGAGGGGTAAATATCCCGGCGGAAAATTCGTCGTATATATCCTGCACATCTACCACCTTCACCCGCAGTCCCTGAGATCTTCTATGCTCAGCCAGGGGCAGAATGCTTTCATACAAGGAAGAATGAGTTATCATGATGTAATCTGCACCCTGTCGCTCCGATCGTAAGCTGCTCACGTGATCCAGTTCAAGGGAAAGGGGTTTCTTTTCTCTCCCGATACCGAGTATTGCATACCGTTGAGCCCCTTTGAGGGTATCAGTGAATTTCACCCGGTATTGTGAAGGACCGGTTTTTTCAACGGTAATGTCTTCTAGTGCGGTGATATTGCAGGGATCATCGACATCAAAGACAGACAGTTCCTTTTCAGTGAACCCGTCTATCTGGACATCCTGCACCCCCTCTCCCGGCAGAGAAAAAATCAACTGGTTATCATTGGCCATGAAACGTCTTGGATAAGCAAGCTTAATCCAATTTACATAGATGATATCGACCGGATTCCCTGCCTGCGCCAAGGCTTCGATGGTGACTGTATTGCTTCCTTCCTGTAAAATTCCCTGAGAAATTTCTATCCGTCGTAAATATTCGATTTGCCCATCCCAGGAAAAATCGTCTACTTTTGTGCCATTCAGGGAAATGACCAGATGATGATCCGGAAAGAAGGAAGTATTAGTCTTCCCCTGAAAAAAAAGCTGTAACTCACAATTCATATCGCCAGGGGCAATATGGTAAAGTTGCATGGGGAAATTATTGCTGGCCGGAGGTGAAAGCTGTTCCCAAAACCAATGGTCTTTCCCTTCTCCATCGGGAATGGTTTGCCAATAGAGGTTATTTTCTTCCCAGTGAAGATGCTCCGTGAAGTAATCCTTCGCTGTTCCGGCGTTGCCGAATGCACCGTTACGGCATTGGATTCTCAGCCCTTCTGCTGTATTCTCCTGATACAACCAATAGATATTTGTTCTGGTAAACTCGGAATCAACCGGACATCCCCAGAATTTAATCTGATCATCGGGATGAAATACACCATCTTTCGCCCCGATGATTTTGATGGGGACCTGCTGTCCCTTATTGGAGAGAGCTAATTTTTGCGGAATAATCAGGTTAAGGTCCCATCCCGCGCTGTGTAAGTCGGTTCCGGAAATTCGGTAGAGTCCTTCCTGCTCAACCGCAATTTTCAGGGGAGGCAACTCGGAAAAAGAAGGCTCTTTTCTTTTTCTTATCGTTTCTTCCGGGGAAATAGACAATAATTGCCTGCTTTCCTCCATCGAGTAATTCAGTAAAGTATTCTCCAAGACCTGTTCGAATTCTCCCCAGAAGGGCTGATAATCAGAATTTCTTATTACGGTGATTGATCTCCTGAGTCTTTGAGGGATATTGTCAAAGGTGATTTTTATTTTGAGATTTTTGTAAAACCGCATCTTTTGTAAGGCAGGATTATACTGAACAGGATAGATAGATAAGCGGGCAACTTTCTGGTACCTGAGATATCCTTCCTGCTCAATAATAACCGGCTTCTCCGGCATCCAATGGTCCTGGGCATAGCATGTGCGGTCAAGAGTAAATTCTTCCCGCAGGAAAGATGCACTATCTTCTGTCTCAAGAATCCGCCTGGGAGCAGGACAAATAAGAATGTTATCGAAAGTCTCTATCTTCTCTTCCAGGATTTCCCAACCGACTCTGGCCAATGGAGGCACTGCGATCAAGGCCCCTTGCACGGGAAGCTGCGGTTTACCTGGTTCCTGAGTCACTCCTGCATCAGCGAGAGCGACAGTGGAATAAAATTCCCGTTGTATTTTTTTCTTCTTGATTTGAAGCTCGGCGGGACAAAATTCAATCGTCAGACCCTGCGGCCCTTTTTCGACGATTTTTATTTCACCCGCTTTACTGTAATTGGCGGGAAAAACGAAAAGAACACTCAATAAGATGATAAAAAGGAGATGATTTTTCATGGTATCAAATACAGAGTAACGGCTTTCAAGCACTACTAATTTTCAGACACTAAATTCTTGAGTAATCCTGCCATATCTTCCAGTCTGCCCGCAGTTAGCCGGTAGCACTTCGCATTCTCCAGAAGAGAGCTTATGAGCAGCGTCATTGAGGCTATGCCGGCCCCATTATCTTTGAAAATAGATGACTCCTGCCCGCCCCGAAAGCTCCTTAAAAGCTCGAACAGCGCTCTTGATTTACGTATTTCAATCAGGTGAGGTTCCTGGGAGAAGTCAGCTTTCCGTTTCTTCCTTTCTTTGGTAATATCAAAGAGGGCAACTTGATGGTGATAACAAAGATTTTTTATTTCGGGCAATAAACAGGAGCCGGTTTTAACCGTGAGTTGTATAACAGGCGATGCCCCTCCTTCTATTTTATTAATCTCTGTTATTCCGGGAAAATCCTGAAGCTTTGAGATCATTTTTTCATCAAATCGGTCTACAGCAAGATATAAGGATGTATAATCCTGCCTTGCAGGATGGGGCGGATTTGCCCTATCCTCAGATCCCTCTTCAGCGAATGAGGACAAAATGATCACATATTTTGGCAGGCAGGGATCACTGAGCTGTATGCCGGGAACATCTGATACATGCATAACAGTTTTTCCTTCACCAGAAATCATGGGTAAGGAATCGAGATTGGACAGGTTAAAATCCTTGAATAACTGGAGGGCGGTTGTTCGAACTCCCAGGGTTCTTGGAAAGGGGTACAAGAGATGATTTTCCCGATGAATACAGGTAATTTCATCGGTAAAGAATTTAAAGCCCTGCCTGATTAATTCTATAGCCAAGGTGCTCTTCCCCTGCCCGGAGGAACCCAGGATGATGACACCCTGTCCCTGCCATGATACAGCCGCTGCATGGAAGAGAAGATGAGATTTTATCTTAGCCATGACAGAATTGATGATGAGGTTATGGGCATAACCCGGCAGCATATGAGCCTTTGGGCAAGGATAAATCTTATCGTCTGCCAGGATAAACGGCTGTTCAGAAAGAGCCGGTTCATCAATCACATAATATCTTCCGATGTGCCCACCTCCCGTTGATGTCTTCACCAGGAAGTTTGCGTACATCTTTTCAAAGTAGATCAAGGCTGAAGATTTATTCGTGGAAATGGTAAAGGTGTGATCCAGAAAATGAAAAGTATAACTCAAATTTGCCACGGTATTGATGGATGATAGATCAATTACACGCATTTTCCCGTATATTTTCCCATTTATGACCTGATCCTGATGAGCTGCACTTTTCGGCAGCCAGGCCAAAAATTGTCTGCGGATACATCTTCTGTCTTAATTCACAAAGATCGTCAACCTCATGGAATGTGCCTTTTGATTGATAAACTGTGCCCGCGCATCCCGCTTGACAGAAGTGGTGCCATGCACAGGCCCTGCATCGAGAGATATCATCCTTACGCCTGCGGCACACCTCTTGTATTTCTGCCATCTTTTCTGACTCAACAGCTTGCTGCAAGCTCATCTTCTGGATTTTACCCAATCTAAATTCCGGCTCCATGAGCAAAGGACAGGGATAAAGCCATCCCTGTGCGTCTAGGGCAAGTATTTCCCCAATCTGACACCACATGGTTTGGCCTGCCGAAAAATAAAGCAAGAAGCCGTGAAACCCGGGGCTGATGTGAAACCCAGGGAACAGAGAGGGGACCTTCTGATACATATAGGTATAAAATTTTGTGTAATCCCGCGTGGACAGGGCTAACTTATCCCAGTGCACCCTGGCTGAACCCATGGCCTGGATCGGGACAAATCGTAAAGAGGATATCCCTTTCTCGGAGGCCAGGGCGAGAATATCAGGGATATACTCAATGTTATTCCTGCTGATCGTTACACAAAAAGCGATTCTTTTTCCGGCACCCTTGCCGATGAGAAGGTCTATAGCCTGTAATGTCTTACCAAAAGCACCCTTACCCCGTATGAAATCATGGATAAACTCCCCGGGGCCGTCAAGACTGATCTGTAGACTTACACCAAGATCGGCCAAAACACCGGCCAGGTAATCATCTATTAAGGTTGCATTGGTATTCAAACCGGTTTTGACTCTTGGGGCTGCATAAGAAAGTATCTTGATGCAGTCCTCTCGCATGAGAGGCTCTCCCCCGCCAAGAGTTAAAAAACAATTCCCGGATTCTTGGGCTTCGTCTATGATTCTGAAAATCTGCTCTGTACTCAGGTAATCTCTCTTTTCTCTGCCATCTGTTACCGCACAATGTCTGCATCGGAGATTACACCGTTCCGTGATATTCAAATTTATTTTCCGGAGGCCAGGGGAGAGCTTTCCAAAAAGATTGTTCTCTCTGTGAGTTGGATCAGAAGCCGATAAAAAGCCATCTTGAGCCAACTGCCTGATAAATGTTTTTACATCCGAACATGAAGAATCAAAGGATATGCCATACTGCCGGCTGATTAGCTGGGCAATTTCCTTTACACTCGTGTGACCATCGCACAGGGATACAATACAATATCCCGCTTCATTGATTACTCTCCATACGGCTCGATCCGCGTGCACCAGGATTGCGCGGTTTTTATCACCTGAAGCGATACATACCCCTTTATAGTGAGGTTTGAAATCTTCAGTCATCATTTTCCTTTTGATTACAGAGAAAATACAAAAAAAGGGGGAAGAGAATTTTAGCCGTTTTTCTTAATGGCTAAAAACTCTTCATCCCCCTCGAAGGTTTTTCTATAAAAATGAATGCTTTGAAATCAACAACCAACTATATTGCCAAACGGACTGCATGCCTGAATAGGCCCAAGCTCTTCGGCCAGGTCCCGTTCAGAAAAGCTGATCATGGCGGGTGGCTCGTACCTCACCACCGGTTTTGTTTCATTGGCAAGCTCTTTTTCCTCTTTCTTGGTATTCATATCCATATTTTTCCCTCCACTTTCTCAATGGCTTATATCAATCATAATTACCAGTACCAATACGGCCATAGCTGCGAATAGTACCAATACGGCCATAGCTGTGGTGCTGAATACCCCCGATACCAGTCTATCGAGTATATTGGCCACAATGCCGGAATACTAGCTGAGACGGGCCCATGCACGGTACTGACGCCCCTTGTATCTATATCCTCCAGCTTGTAATAATAAATAACTCCGGCTACGGCCGTAACATCATTAAAAGAATACTCTCTACTTACCGCGCCACCCTGGGCCCTGATGATTGCAGGGTTGATCATGATGTACTCGCCATCTTCCGATTCACTGCGCAAGATGTTAAAGCCTGCATTATCGAGCTCACATCCAGTGCTCCAGGAAATGGTGATCTGGTTATTTTGGGGAGTTGCAGTAAATGTATCTAATTCAATGGCATCTGGGTGCTGCAGTATTGTAATACTGGCCTTGGCAACATCTGAGCTTGTGTCTGGACTTGATCCGCAGATGGCCATCAGGGTGACATCGAATGTTTTACCTATGTCACTACAATCAAAGGTGAGGCCGTGATCCTCATCCTTTAATTTAACGTACAGCCTGACGGGACCGCAATGGCCGGAGTTTTCGTGGGCGGAGCAATGTGAATTTCTGTCCACTACCTCAGGAGTTAGAGTAAACTCCTTACAATTATCAATGTATATCACTATCGGACTGTTCTTGGCCAAAGCATGTGCCTTACATACTGGATCGGCTTCTGCCCCTCGGACATAAGCCATCGATACTGCCAATATAACCCCTGTTACCACCAACCCTAAAACCCAGATTGATTTCCCTGGATAAAAGTTGAGAAATTTTTTCATTATTGAGCCTCCTTATTTCTTAATTTCTTATTTTTTTCCAGACTTAACCCCTGTGGGATCAGCACTGGTCCAGTTGAGCAGGAAAGCATGAGATATGGGATCTTTTGCTGATTTTGATATTTGACAATTTTGCGCCTCCTTTCTAACAAAATCAGCAAGATAAAAATTCCGCTTTCAGATGTAGTGTGGATCCGTGCCGTGCTTTCCAGTATGACAAATCATTAAAGCTCTTCCCACCGGATGATACCCAAAATATCACTTTACGAGCAGTTTGATAATGGTGTCTTGCAGGAGAATCTCTAGCGGTTTTAAGATAGACAGCAGGTTCCGGCCTTTATGCTTTCACCGGGCTCGGTAGTTTGGAGTATAGATTTATTTCGGATTTACCAACCATTACCACCTTTATTATTCTAGTATAAATTCCACAAATATGTCAAACATAAAAATACATTACTTAAAAAATAATATACCATTAGTCCAATCTCCAGGTGTATGTGATTGATAACACAGAATGCTCTCCCGGTCAATTCAGTACCCCAGCTCTTTTCAGAAGGATGATCTCCAGAAGGAGCTTTTCGAGTTGAAAAAAGTTTTCAAGGTTCGAGGCAAGATCATGGTAAAACCGGGATGTCGTTTTCTTTTGAATCTCCGCACACAGATCGGGCAGCCAGTTAAGGTGGCCGAGAAGATAGTCCTGCTGCTGATGTAGAAGGTTTACCGCCATCAGGTAATTTCTTCTCTGCCACTGCCGCTTTTCTCTTTCGATTAAAAACCGCATATAGTTCAAACCGATCAGAAAATGATCATCCGGTTTTTTGTCTTCCCTGGCATTGCCTGTCAGAAAATGAAGGACCTTCCCCTTCTTCCCCTTCCTTTTTTTCCGGTAATCCGAACCACAGGAGGGAACGTATTTGACATTGGGGCGGATAAATAAATCCAGGTATTCCTTGTTTAATGCCTCGACATTTTCCTCAATGTCCACAAGATTTATTAATTTCTCAGGCGGAGATTCGAGGAGCTGACCGTAGACTTTGTAATATTCGAGGCGAAGGGAGGCAAGTTCAGAGCCATTCAGGAAAAGCTGCAAGTTTCTGAGCTGAAGTATCATATTATCCTTTATCATCACTAACCGGGAACCTTTACTTGTACATTCCAGTCTCTGGGTTTTCTCCTGGCTCTGAAAACCAGTCGGTACGGAAAAGCCGGGAGCACATCTCCAACCATAGCATTATGCTTAAAATGTATCGGCATTTCCTGAGATATCATTCATCGAAAAAAGAAGAAGAAACATTTATTCTTTCAGGGGTATAGCACGTGTACGGGAAACAGAAATTCGGCGTGGCTTCGGTGAAAAATCTTGGTATGAAGGAGCCGTAGTTTTTCCTTCCCTGCGAGTAAAGGGTTGAGAATAAAAAAATTTTATTTGGGCACGATTGTCGTAACTTCAAATAGACGTGAGACGGTTTTTAAATTTCAGTAATATTGCTACCCAGTCGTTTTTTTCTTTACATTCAACCTTTTTCTGGTAAAATAGAGTTCTATTTTACCAAAGTTTTTCCGATAAGGGATTGGCTCTCCCGGTAAGAGGGCGTTTTTACAATGCTTATTAAGAATGGAAAAATAACGACGTTTTAAAATAGAAACAGTTGTATTTGAGCAGCAGGCATGATACTTGATTTGAGGTGCCAGAATGAATCCCAAATTAGATTTGACCAATGTAGCCACCCTGTTAAAGGACTATAAGCAGAAGAAGGGAGCACTTATCCCCGTTCTGCAAAAAATTCAGGAATATTACACCTATATTCCCGAGGCTGCCGTTGACCTTGTAGCCGAGACATTAAACGTCCCGGCCAGTGAAATCTATGGAGTTATTACCTTTTATGCCCAATTTTACACCCGTCCGCGAGGCAGGCATGTGATCAGGGTCTGCCGGGGAACAGCATGCCATGTAAAGGGGAGCAAGACGGTCCTGGAGATCATCAAAGATAAACTGGGGCTCAAGGAAGGAGATACCACCGAGGATCTGCAATTCACGCTGGAGACAGTAGGCTGTCTGGGTGCATGTGCCCTGGCTCCGGTGATAGTGATTGATGGCACGTATTATGACAAAGTTACTGCCCAGAAGATAGACGATATTTTACATCGGCTCTCTCAGAGTGCCGGGCAACAATCTCATGCTTCACCTGCCGAAGCGGAAGCAGCAGGTGAGTTATGAGAAGAATTACGAGCCGAGAGGAATTTGACCGGATAAAAAAAGAGCTGGAAGAGCTATTTAACCAGAACAAAAAGAGGATCATCGTTTGCAAAGGCACCGGATGCAGTGCCTTTGGCAGTGCCAAAGTTATTGAAGCCTTTGAGCATGAGATAGAAAAAGCGGGGCTATCGGACATGGTGGAGGTCAAAAAGACCGGCTGTCATGGTTTTTGTGAAAAAGGCCCCATTGTAGCCATACTGCCTGAGGATATCTTTTATCACCAGGTATCGGTGGAAGATGTCCCTGATATCATTGAGCTGACCATTAAAAAGGGTGAGCTTATCGATAAATTATTATACAAGGATCCAAGAACAAAACAGAAATATGTCTATACCCACGACGTTCCCTTTTACGCCAAGCAAAAGAGGATAGTTTTTCACCACAACGGTCTCATTGATCCTACCAGGATTACGGACTACATCGGTGTTGGAGGATACGAAGCCTTCGTAAAAGCTATCTTTGAGATGACTCCTGAGCAGGTTATCGAGGAAGTAAAAAAGTCAGGCCTTCGCGGCCGGGGTGGCGGGGGATTTTTAACCGGCCTCAAGTGGGAATTTTGCTCGAAAGCCAAGGGAGAGCCCAAGTATTTAATCTGTAATGCTGACGAAGGAGATCCGGGTGCTTTTATGGACCGGAGCCTGCTGGAAGGCAATCCTCACCTGGTGCTCGAAGGGATGCTGATTGCTGGCTATGCTATCGGCTCACACCACGGCTATATTTATGTCAGGGCTGAATACCCTCTGGCTATTGCCAATCTCAAGACAGCTATAGCCCAAAGCAAAGAACTTGGGATTTTGGGGCAGAATATCCTGGGGACAGACTTCTCTTTTGATGTCCTGATAAAAGAAGGGGCAGGGGCTTTTGTCTGCGGTGAAGAGACGGCCCTGATGGCCTCTATCGAAGGGAAACGGGGCATGCCCCGGCCCAGACCGCCATTTCCAGCCCATAAGGGATTATGGGGTAAGCCGTCGAATATCAATAATGTCGAAACCTTTGCCAATGTTCCTTTTATTATTACTAAAGGTTCTCAGTGGTATGCGGAAATCGGCACCGAGAAGAGCAAGGGGACGAAAATTTTCGCCCTGGCAGGGAAGGTCAATAATACGGGACTGGTGGAAGTTCCGATGGGCATTACCTTGCGGGAGGTCGTTTTCGATATCGGCGGCGGCCCCCCGAAGGGGAGGAAATTCAAGGCAGTACAGCTTGGCGGTCCATCGGGCGGCTGTATCGCCGAGGACAACCTCGATGCTCCCATCGATTATGACTCTCTGATCAGCCTGGGAGCCATTATGGGTTCGGGCGGTATGGTGGTCATGGATACGGCAAACTGCATGGTTGATGTAGCCCGGTTTTTCCTGGAGTTCATCCAAAGCGAGTCCTGTGGAAAATGTGTGCCCTGCCGTGTTGGAACCAAAAGGATGCTCGAGATCGTCACCCGAATTACCGAGGGCAGGGGGGAGGAATCGGATCTGGAATTACTCAAGGAGCTTGCGGAAGGGATAAAAGCTACTGCCCTTTGTGGACTTGGGCAGACGGCACCCAATCCGGTTTTGAGTACCATGCGGTATTTTGCGGATGAATACCGGGCTCATATTCTCGAAAAGCGGTGCCCGGCTCACGTTTGCAGTGCACTTATCAAGTTTGAAATCGCTCAGGATCTTTGCAAAAAATGCGGCATTTGTAAAAAAATGTGTCCGGCAGGTGCGGTCAGCTGGATGCCGAAAACGGTAGCGGCCATTGACAAAAATCTCTGCATTCAATGCAAAACCTGTATCGAAAACTGTCCTGCCCAGGCAATACAGTAACATAAGGAAACAGCACATGGAAGAAAAAAAAATATACCTGTCCATCAACGGCAAAGAAGTTGCCTCCGGTCCTTCCCAGACCATTCTGGAAGTTGCCAGAGAGAATACTATCTTTATTCCCACCCTGTGTGACTGCCGGGACCTGAGCCCATTCGGCGCCTGCCGGCTCTGCCTGGTGGAAGTGGCAGGGCTGCCCAAGCTCGTTCCGGCCTGCTCTACTATTGTCGCGCCGGGAATGAAAATCAGGACCGAATCGGAAAAGATCGATAAATATCGAAAGCTGATTGTTGAAATGCTCCTCTCCGATCATAAGCCGGATTGTATGTTTTGTGAAAAATCCGGTGACTGCCTGCTGCAGGATCTGGCCTATCAATACGGTTTAAAAGACAGCCGGCTGGCAGGGGAGCAAAGAGCAGGCATAATCGATGATTCCAACCCGTTTATCGAGCGGGACAACAGCAAATGCATTCTCTGCGGACGGTGCGTCCGTGTCTGTGACGAGGTGCAGGGAGTTTCAGCTATCGGTTTTGTCGGGCGGGGATTTCAGACCCGGATCGGTACTCCTTTTGACCGGAAATTAAACTGTGAGTTTTGTGGTCAGTGTATCGCCTCCTGTCCCGTGGGTGCCCTGACGAATAAGCCTTCACGGCAGAGAGGAAGGAAATGGCAGACCAAATGGGTTAAAACTGTCTGTCCTTACTGTGGATGCGGCTGCAATCTGACCCTTCATATCAAGGACAATAAGATCGTCAGCCTTCATTCAGACAGCACCACGGTAAACGAGGGCTATCTGTGCAGCAAGGGCAGGTTTGGCTATGAATTTGTCCACCATCCCGATCGCTTGCAGTTTCCTCTCATCAGAAAGAACGGCCAGCTCGTCCGGGCAGGATGGGATGAGGCCCTGAATCTGGTGGCCACAAAATTTCAGGACATTAAAAGCCAGCATGGAAACAGGAGCCTGGCAGGCTTAAGCTCGGCCAAGTGCACCAACGAAGAAAATTATCTCTTTCAGAAATTTATCAGGGCGGTCCTTGGCACCAATAATGTCGATCATTGCGCCCGGCTCTGACACGCTTCTACCGTGGCTGGTCTAGCCACATCATTCGGCAGCGGAGCAATGACCAATTCAATCGCCGAGATCGGTCAGGCCAAGGTGATTCTGGTGATCGGTTCCAATACAACCGAAGCCCATCCCATCGTCGGCCTTCAGGTGAAAAAAGCGGTCAGAAAGAATGGCGGCAAACTGATCGTGGCTGACCCACGGCCTATTCCCCTGACCCGGATAGCCGATATCTGGCTGCAGCTGCGGCCGGGAACAAACGTGGCCCTGCTCAACGGGATGATGAAGGTGATTATCGATGAAGGGCTTGCCGATCAGCAATTCATTGCCGAGCGTACCGAAGGCTACGAGGAATTCCAGAAGACGATCGGCCATTATGACCTGGACAGGGTTTCGCAGATAACCGGCGTTCCCGCTTCCCTGATCCGGGACGCTGCCCGCATCTATGCACAGGCTGAAAGCTCATCCATACTCTACGCTATGGGGGTCACCCAGCACAGCTCCGGCACCGATCAGGTTATTTCCATTGCCAATCTGGCCATGTTGACCGGCAATGTAGGCAAAGAAAATGCCGGGGTCAATCCGCTCAGGGGGCAGAATAATGTCCAGGGTGCCTGCGACATGGGATGCCTGCCCAATGTCCTGCCGGGCTATCAGAATATCTCCGATCCTCAGATTCTGGGTAAGTTTGAAGAAAAATGGGGTGTATCGTTATCCAATAAACCGGGCCTGACAGTTACCGAGATATTTCATGGAGCCCTGAGCGGTGAGATCAAAGGACTTTACATCATGGGTGAAAACCCGATGCTGAGCGACCCCGATCTTCACAAGGTGGAGAAAGCGCTCCATGCTCTCGATTTTCTGGTAGTCCAGGATATCTTTCTGACTGAAACCGCCAAACTGGCGGATGTTGTTTTACCGGCAGTAAGCTTTGCCGAAAAGGAGGGTACGGTAACCAATACCGAACGAAGGGTCCAGAAGATGAATAAGGCCGTGCAGACATCCGGAGAGGGGATGGAGGATTGGAAAATCATCAGTGAGCTGGCCGCCCGGATGGGTTATCCCCTGGGCTACCGCTGCGCTGAGGAGATTTTCCAGGAAATAGCCGACCTGACTCCAAGCTATGGAGGGATGACCTACCAGAGGATAGAGCAATCGGGAGGCCTCCAGTGGCCCTGCCCCAGTATCCAGCATCCGGGAACAAAGTTCCTGCACCATCGCCGCTTTGCCAGGGGGCTGGGCAAGTTCAAGCCGGTGGAATACACACCTGCGGCTGAGCTGGCTGATGCTGACTATCCTTTTACCCTGACCACGGGAAGGAGGCTGTTTCACTATCATACGGGGTCGATGTCCCGGCGGGTAGCTCCCCTGCACGAAATTTATCCGGAAGGGTACCTGGAAATCAGTGAGCAGGATGCCCAGGCTATCAGTATTACCTCCAATGATGAGGTTTTAGTAAAGTCCAGGAGGGGAGAGGTGCGGGTGAAAGCCCTGATCACTGACAGGCTGCCTGCAGGAGTGGTGTTTCTTCCCTTCCATTTTCATGAGTCCCCGGCAAATGCTTTGACCAATTCAGCTATCGATCCTGTAGCTAAGATTCCGGAATTGAAGGTCTGTGCGGTAAAGATTGAAAGGCTTGCCAGGGGAGATTGATTATCTGCTGTGCGTCCACATTTTAGGGGGTTTTAAAGTATGTGGGATATCGAGCAATTAAAGGAAATCAAGCTTTTTAAAGACTTAAGTATTGCAGAATTAGAGAGTGTCAGTAGCATCGCCAGGCTGCAAACCTTTAAGGCCGGAGAGATAATCATCAAAGAGAATGAGATTGGCAAGCATCTGTATGCGGTTATTGAAGGATCGGTGAGAATCAGCAAACTGATTGCAGCGGGTGAGAAGGTGACTTTTACTACCCTGAAAAAGGGAAGTTTCTTTGGAGAGTTGTCGCTTCTGACCCAGAAAGCCCATTCAGCTACAGCCGAGGCCATGGAAGATACCAGGGTAATGGTCATCAGTAAAATTGACTTTGATCGGTTCATTGAAGCGACCCCCCAGGCCGGATTCAAGATTTTCAAAGTTATTATCGGGGAAATCAGTGAACTGCTCAAGCAGATGAATAACCGGTTTATCGACATGATGGGTTATATGTGGCATTGAAAATGAGAAATATTTGACATTCTTCTGGGAAAGTTACTATAGTATAACTGAAAGCCGATACTCAGATTCCGGTAATAAAAGCCATCTGGAAACCTCAAGCGGATAGACAGATGGCTTTTTTTTCGGGCAGGATGGAGAGGAGATTTTCCGGGAATTACCCGATCTGAGTACCATGTACCGGATTTGATAGCCAGAAGGAGGGGGTTATGAACGAGCTGGTAAAACATCTGGAATTTTTTGAGCCGGCAGACTGGATTCGGGCTATGCTGGGCACGGAATGCTTTTCCAAAGAAATCCAGGAGATTTTCTTTCTTGCCCGCAGCATTTTTTCCAGTCATAGCGTGTATTCGATCAAAGAGTCGATGGCTCCCATCCTCAACCGCAAGAAGCCGTCCTTGCCATCATCGAAAGACGTGCAGAAGCGCTCGCAAAGCCCGCGGTGGCGGCCGCAGCCGTTATCCGATAATATGGATATCGCCAAGGTTTCCTGGGTTTACCAGATCGCCTCTGTTTTGCCGCGGGAGTTTGTCATTAACCATGATACCATATTTTACAAAAAGCTCATCAACAAGGAGTTGAACCGCCGGAGATTCGAGGCTCCGGAAGAAGAGACCCTTTCGACAACTGAGCTTGTGCACGGACAGGATCAGAGAGTCAACAAAGCGCAAAAAATCTATGTGCTCTTTGATAATTCCTCATCAATGAGCGGGGAGAAGCTGAATAAATTTTATGCAGCCAAAGCTATATCACTGGAGTATTTACGGCGGGCTCAGCCGGAAAATCCACAAATTTATTTTCGTTCGTTTACCGACCAGGTCAGCCCGTTGATCCGGTCGGAGAGAGCCAAAGATATCAAGAAGATTATAAGACATATAGCTCATCTGCATACCGCCGATTGCTACCAGACCGAAATCGGCAAGGCCATTTTACAGGCCATCGAGGATATCCGGCGGGATCCCCGGATGGAGAAGGCTGAAATATTGGTCATCACTGATGGGCTTGGACCCATCCCTGAAAATCTGCGCGAGCTTCTCGGTGGAATCAAGCTGCATGTGATCCTGATTTGCGGCCTGGATATCGATCAGGTGCTGAAACTCTACCCTGACCGTGCAGCCTGGGACCTGGCTGGACAGGATGACAAACCAAGGGAAATGCCGGCCTTCTGGAGCGCCTGGAACCTCGATAGAAATGGCTTATCCCTCCCGGATCCGGGGGAGAATCTGGAAGCCTTGCGAAAGAGCAAATTGACTCCCCAGCGGAGTCAGATGCTGCGGAAGATGGAGATCTTACTGGCATTGGCTCAAGTTTACCAGCTTCAGGAGATAGTTGATACTTTCATTCCCCTTCCTTCGATACTTGGGGAAAAATTCGACCTTTTCAATGCCTATGAGCTTGAACTGATTATCGAGTACAGAAAAACGCTGGAGCAAAACCAGCATCAGCATTCATCTATTCCGGAAAAAACCGAGATATATCATCGCATTCATTTCATGATCAGATATCTTAACAATCTGTTGAGCCGCAAACCATCCCAGGAAATGCAGGAGCAAATCAGGCAGGAAATTAATCATTTTATCCGAATCAAGCAAATACTTTTGAAAGATTCCTGGTTCGTCTCGATCCTGGAGAATTTTGCCCGTCAGGGGGAGGGAATCACAACCCTGGAGGAAGAGCAGGAGAAAGGAATACGCTCACATAAGAACCGCAAGGGCCTTCGTACCTTCCTGATTATTCTCGGCAGAAAGATCAAAAGGCTTTATCATTGGGTCATGCAGTCCCGCCCCTGGCTGGTAAACCTTATCCGATACTGGATTGCCTGCCTGAAAAGAAAGCGATTGATTCGGCGAAAAAATAAACTCCGTGACAAGCTTCGGGCTGAGCTTGGCGGAGTGGGGAGTTGATGATTGGCGGTGAATGGTAAAAAAGGGGCAAAGGATACACAAAATATGCATCCTTTGCCCCTTTATGCTATTTAAGCCTGCCGATGCTCTTTATAACGCACGGCCCGGTCCCGTTCCCGGCCCCTTTCCGAGGCCGCATCCTGATCCTTGCGCCGGGGGAAGATCGTCTCCATCCGGCCCTCCGTGCCAGTAGGGCATGCTCTCGAATTTTTTCAGTTGTTCGGGAGTGAGAATCTTTTTCACTTCCACCCGGTGCCGCATTCTTTCCTTTTCCATGCTTGCCCTGAGCTTGGAGATCTGGTCGGTCAACTCATCGACCTTTTTCCAATCTACCGTGCTGTTTTCCAAAAGCGTCTTTTGCTCCAGTCTCTTTTTCCCCAATTCATCCCGGAGATTGAGGGTTTTCTTCTGAAAGGCGAACTGAAGATCATGCATCTTCTGCTGCTGCTGGGTAGACAGGTCAAGAAGCTGACCAAGATGGCGTCCTTTGCCCGGTCCCCCGCCGCCTGGCCCCATCCCCTGACCAGGACCCGGTCCGGTCATGCACTGGCCTTTGCTTCCCCAGAAAGCATTGGCTGAGGGGGATGTAAAGGAAACCAGAATAGCCATAAGAGTGAAAGCAACCAGAAGACTGGTAATAAAAGATTTCTTGTTCATTTTTGTCCCTTTCATGGTGATGTTGTTCTGAAGAAACTGCCGGTCAACAAATTCTGGCCATATCCGAAACTGCGATAAACCGTCACCACCTCCCCTTTTGCTTTTTCCCAAATCCAGGGCCAATGGGTCCCTGGCCAAAGGGACCGCACCCCGATCGTTGACGGATGGCTTTCAGTAACCTCCGCTGCTTTTCTTCCGGAAGACTGGCTTTCAGGTTGATAATCTGATGAGTAACCACCTTTTGCATGGCAGCCTGAAGAGCTGCGATCTTTTCAATCTGCTGATCAACCTGGACCTGGTTAATCTGAGGCTTGTCGAGCAGATCAAAAAGGATCTGCCGCTGCTGATGGATCTGGCATCTCAACTGCACCAGATTCTCTCTATCCTGTTTAAAAAGCGACTGCAAGCGGGAAGTCTCTTTGTCTTCGAGTTGAAGGTTTTCCCGCATAAATCTGCCGAGAGGCTTTTGACCGCAGACCAGTCCGGCTCCATCCCGGCTCACCCGCCAGTAATGATAGGCAAGAGTCCCTGCCACAGCAATATTGACGGCCACGGAAAAAATGAGCACCAGATACAGGGCGTATTTTTTCATCACGATTCCCCTTCTAAGATACTCTCAAGGTTCATTTCGGCAAGAGAAGGAGAATAAATCTCCTGGGGCGAGAGAACTGCCATCAGGTCGATTCCCTCTTGCTCCCTGACCAGGCAAGCGGTCAATTTCGTCCCCATGAGCGTCCCCAGAAAGATCCCCAAAGCCACCAGGCAAGCGGCTGCAAACCGCAAGTTCAGGCCATGTTTACAGAAGGGTGCGCTATCCGCAGCACTGGACGATTCCTGCCGCTGTACGTGAGCCAGTATCTTGTGCTCTAATAACGCAGGAGGAGATATCGTGCGCTCAGAGTGCACGAGGCAATGGTCAACCTGCTGCCATTTCAGCAGCTTACCCCTGCATCTTTGGCATTGATCGATGTGCCGGATAATAGCCTCCCGCTCTTCCGGCGATAATTCCCCATCAATCAGGGCCGATATCTTCTGGTCTCTTACATGTCTTTTTATGTGCATCTTTGCTACCCTCTTTATCTCTAATACCAGATATCAAAAAAAAACTTGCGCTGCCTATTCAGGGATTATTTATTTTCCCAACCCTCATCATCCGAGCTCACGCTGGATCTTCTGTTTGGCCCGGAAGATCAATGATTCCACAGCCGGAAGGTTGATGTCCATGACGTCGGCGATTTCTTTATAACTCAGCCCTTCCAGCTTGCTCAGGGTCAGGGCAACCTTTTGCCTGGGGCTGAGACTATCGATGGCTTGCTGCACTCGTTGAGACATCTGCTGATGGGAGAATTCTTCTTCCGGATTTTTCCGGGGATCGACAATTTCCTCCTCCTGAGAAATCTCCTGTTCCCTATCGTGCTCAGAGCGGTTCCAGAAGAAAAAAATCCGTCGCCTCCTGGCCGAGTTTAAAACGTTAATGGCCAGGTGACTGGCAATGGAAAATATCCAGACCCGGAAAGGATACTTCGAATCGTATTGGCCGGCGCTTCGATACACCCGGAGGAAGGTTTCCTGAACGAGGTCCTGTGCCTCTCCCTCATCCTTGAGAATTCGGTAGATGAACCGATAGAGTGCAGTACCGTATCTTTCGACCAGTCTTTCAAAGTTTTGGCTATTCCCCTGCTGAAGGCCGGCCATCAGCTTTTCATCGGTGATTTCTTTCAATCCGCAGACTTCCTTATCGATCATGGCATAAATTGCATAGGGTGCTACAAGTTACCTGGTCAGTGATCATGAGATATGCTACTATAATATACAGGCAAGTCAACCAAATCTTGCGCCATGATTTAAGAGATCGGCAGAAGGATAAAATGCTGGGCTTCAGGGATTCCCGGTCTTGGTGTTGAAAATCTGCTCTGTCATCTGATAGCTGATTCTGATCTCGGAGTTTTCCGCTTCTTGGGAAACGGACACCGGAATATCCAGCCGCTCTTGAGCCAGAAAGCACTGGGAATAAGCTTCTGCCTGGCTGCTGCAATAATAAACCAGCATATCGACAAATATATGGGATTTGCCTTCAGCAGCCTGAAAAGGAATGGTTATGGGTAAATTATCGCTTTCGAATTGAAGGTAAGGGGGAGAGATCGGAAACTGCAACCGATCGTTATCTGCCTGCCAGGAGACGGTATGGGGGGCATAGGGAGTCAATTGGCAGCCTTTGGGAATGACCAGATCAATGAGCAGTTTTCCTTCGCCGGGATGGATCGTCTTGGGATCGTACCGAATCAGCTTGCCGGTAAATTCCTCGACTGCTGTTGCCTGCTGAAGGAACTCAAGACCAGTAAAGGCAATAGTTTTCACGGCATAGTCCTGCAAGTCCATCTTTCTGATTACATGATTGTTTGTATCGGCGATATATAATTGACCGTGGGCGATGCTTAATCCTCCAGGTTCATTGAACAGGACCTGCTGGCCGACTCCATCGCGAAATCCTTCCGGTCCCGCCCCGGAAATGGTTTCACAGGTCTTTCTCAAAGGGTCGATCCGCTTGATTTTATTATTATAAGTATCAGCTACATAGAGATATCCCTGTTCAAAAACCACCCCCAGAGGATGCTGAAGCAAGACTGATTTTCCTTCGCCATCCTGGTCTCCAAACACAAACAGGTCCCTGCCAACAATGGTCGAAACGGTGCCGTAAGGAGGAAGGTCCACCGAGCGAAGAGCACTGCTTTCACTATCTGCAACATAGAGTTTTCTGCCATCCGTGGTTATTCCGCTTGGCTGGGCCAGAGCCGCTGCTTTGAGCGGGCCATCCACAATCCCTTCCCGGCTGCTGCCTGCATAGGGTTCAATAAAGCCGTCGCGGAGCCTCAACTGCCAGACCTGGTGAAATCCGGCCATGGCTATATACAGATATCCCTGATGAAGAACCAGATCCCAGGGAGAGTTCAAGAGAATGGTAAGCCCGTAGCCCGAATTTATTCGACGGGCCTGACGTCCATTTCCAGCCAGGGTTATTACCTGATGGTTTTTCATATCCACCTGTCGGACAGCATGGTTTTCCGTATCAGCTACATAGAGCAAATCTCCCTGGACAGCCATCCCTTGAGGATGGTTAAATTGAGCGATTCGGAAGTTTCCGTCCCGAAAACCAGCTTCTCCCTGGCCAATAATTGTCTGGATAGCCAATTCATCCAGGCTGGCAGCAATGATCCGGTTGTGATTGGTATCGGCGATAAAAAGCCGATTTAATGCCTTATCGGCCAGAATCTTGCCCGGGAAAGCCAGGAACGATTCGGGTACGGGTGAAGCTTCCAGCTCACGCCGGATGGGGCGGCGATCTATTTTTCCTTCCCGGTCATATTCCTGGATAATGCTGTTGATAATGGTGCTGAAAGACTCGTAGATTCCTTCACCGGAGGTAATGCCGATCAGGTTGCCCTCCGGGTCAATGAGGGCAAAGCTGGGCCAGGCCCGAACATCATAGAGACGCCAGATAAGCAAATCCTTATCATTTACCACCGGGTGCCTGATTCCATGACGTAAAATAGCCTGCCGGATATTTCCTTCTCTATATTCAGCGTCAAATTTGGCCGAATGGACCCCGATAACAACCAGTTCATTCGGAAATTTCTCTTCCAGCCGGGTGAGATCCAGGATAACATGAAGACAATTGATGCAGCAATAGGTCCAGAAATCCAGGAGCACTACTTTTCCCCGCAATTCCTTCAATGAGATGGGGTGGCGGGTATTATACCAGGTAAGGCCGGATGGAAAGTCCGGAGCTTTTATTTTAAATCTGTCAGGTCTGTTCATACCCCGATTACCTCTTTTGTTTCAGTAACGTCTCCTGTTTTTATGTTTAATCGGAAACTCTACCTGCAATATGGTAGTCAGCGGTTTATTATTGTGAAAAACCGGAAAATAGAGTATCTTATTTCATAGTTGGTCAGGCCTTTTTTGGAAAAGTGAGGTGAGGTAAAATGGCTGTTGATAAAATACCTGAAGAATGGCTGATGCTGGTCAAGGATATTGAAGGCTATCAGCGCCGATTTATTGTTTTTACCCTGGGGGAAAATGATACAGGAAAATCCACATTCTGCCGTTACCTGGTTTCCCAGTTATGTCATCAAGGGCGACGAGTGGCCTGGATCGATGCGGATTTGGGGCAATCCATCCTTGGACCTCCCGCCAGCGTGGGAATGACTATTCTTTCTCCGCCGGGAGGAGAGGAAAGCCCTTTATTTTTACGCTTTGTTGGTTCCACCTCTCCAGTAGGGCATCTCCTGCAAACCCTGGTGGCAGTCCGGGTCCTGATGGATAAAGCTATCCGGCAGAGAGTGGATGGGATTGTCCTTGATACTTCCGGCTTTGTCTCAGGCAAGATTGGCCTTGAATTCAAATTCCAGAAAATCGATCTGGTGAATCCTACTCACCTTGTCGCTCTGGAGCGAGGTAAGGAATTGGAAGTATTGCTGAAAAATTTCTCTTACCGCAGATCGCTCTCCATTCGCCGCTTTCCCATACCGGAGGCTGTTCAGCTCAAATCCATGGAGCAGCGATGGGAATACCGCCAGGAGCAGTTTCGCAGATATTTCAATGAGGCCAGAGTGACAGACTTTACTTTCGGTGGGCTTGGGCTTCACGGGCACCTGCCGGACTTTCAGAGTTTACGGAATTGGCAGGGCCTGCTTATTGGGTTCTGCGATGAAATAAACGATACTCTTGCCCTGGGAGTTATCCAGAGTGTAGATCTGAAGCGCAAGCATCTCTCCTGCCTGACTCCGCTCCAGCAGAAGCACCGGGTGAGATCGATTCAGTTTGGATCACTCCGCCTGGATCCAAGCGGGCAGGAGCTGGGTCCAAGGAAATAAAAAAAAGAGAATCTTCAGCAGCTTGAAAAGGCCGGGGAGATGAAATTGGAAAGTCTATCTCTCAAACTCCCCGGCCCTTCAGAAGGGGCAAAGGCTTACTCGGCTCATGGAACGATTACAGCCCTTTCCCCTGAGGACTATCAATTTTTCAGGTCAATCCGAGCTCATTGAAACTACCTCAACGACCTCAGCCAGGTCGGTCTCAGGCAGCTCGACCTGGCCACTCTGTTTCTCCCTGAGAGCCTCTCTGGCAATATCGGCTGTAGCAATAATGCCCTGAAGTGTTCCATTCCGATCAACTACCGGCACACGACGGACCTGATGTTCTTTCATGATTTGTTCAACCTTTTTAATGTCATCATCCGGCTGGCAGGAAAATATCTGCTTGCTCATGCATGATTCAACATTAAGCTGCGAACAGGCCTTCTCTTCGGCTCCGAGACTCAGGGCAACATCACGGTCAGTGATGATCCCGACAAGATGGCCCCCTCCCGCCCCGTCGGTTACCGGCACTACACCGACATTGTTCTCTCTCATGATATCAATAGCACTGCACAGTTTATCTTTGGGATGGCAGGAACTCGGATTACTGGTCATGATATCTCGTGCTTTCATTGCCTTATCCTCCTTATGGCTAAAATCGGTCATGATCTTTCGATCATTCCACATACTCTCGATGAGATATCCGGGCAGGTTTCCCTGCCATTAAAGATTATCGGCTGAAATGATCAGGAAGAGTGACACGGCAGGAGAAAAAGTTACTCCTGCCGCCATGATTGTTTTTCGGAGCGATCAGGCTATTTTTGCTTGTATTTCTGTCTCACTTTTGCGAAAATTACCTTTTTCAGTGAGTGAGGTGGAAAGAAAAAATGTCCCAAGTCAGCCGTAAACCGCATCAGGCAGAGGGGAAGAATGAATTCTCCTGTGAATGGAAACTTCACCAGAGCCAGGAGGCTTCCTCGGATAATCGGAGTGCTCTCTATCCTTTTCATAACTATACCTGGGAGGGGGTTAAGCCTGAGGTCTATAAGCAGGAGCCAGGCAATTTTGCCAATATTGTCCGGAATGTTATTGTCGGGGCACGGGGGGAATCGTGTCGTTTCGAAGTGCGGTATTTTGAAATAGCAGAGGAGGGCGGGTTCTCCAGCCTCGAAAAACATCACCATGAGCATGTAGTAATCTGTATCCGGGGGCAGGGACAGGTACGTATGGGAAAGGAAGTTCACGATTTGAACCTTCTGGATGTTGCCTATATTTCACCCGATACCCCTCATCAGCTTATCAACCGTGGAAAGGAGCCATTCGGTTTCTTTTGTATCGTAGATAGAGAAAGGGATCAGCCGCAGGAATTGAGCATGGAAAGTATCACCTGAGTTACAGGGAAAATATCCCCTTGGCTTTCTTACAGTAGCCTTCCTTTTCAGCCATCAGGTCCCAATGAATGGTGTTGAGATCTTCCAGAAAGAGCAGTTCTTCTGGTATCAGTCCATAATCGTAATTAATAGTTTTGATATATCCTTTACAATTATTGCAAACATCAATCCTGCCAGCCTTATCGTCTGAGTCCAGGTAAAAATACTGGAGGGCGTCTGCCTGCTCTGTCTGACAAAAAGGGCATCTCAACCGTGGGAATGACCAGCAGTGGTTACACAGGGAGCAGATGAGAAACCTCTGCCTTCCCTGGAAAGAGAGCTGATTTTGACTCTCCTCAGCTTTCACTGGTTTTAAATAGGACAGGGCAGGAAGAGAACCGCAGATAGGGCATGACGACTCTGTCCAGGAGGGAAGATTGCAAGTGCTGACAATCTCCTCAGCCACAGACTCAGCAAAGGGTTTCACACTGTTCTTGAGAAAGAAAAAAAGAAGAGCAAGATCAAGGTCGTGAACCTGAGCAAAGTCATAGATGGGAGCCCAATTATGCAGCAGGTAATTTTGGGCCAGGCTGATGAATATATATGAGTCTCTCAGGATATCCTGATGAATGTTTTCTATTTGATTATTGACTGCCGGTCCTCTATTTTTCAGCAGTGCGGTCAATTCTCCTATCAAGGGCTCATATGCCTTAAAATTGGCAGGTATGAAACTCAACTCAAGCAAAGGACAGCCTTTCTCAAGTTTCCCTCTGGTTTTCTCTTCGGCCAGGGCAATGGATGGCAGATGGATATTCTTCTTGGCCTGTAACTGCCGTTTTAATATCTCTTTGTAAAAAATGACTATTTCATCAATCTCAGGGTGCTTCTTCTGGATGCGGTCCAACACTTTCTCAACCTGTTCAAATGTGTAATGCATACTATTCATTTTCCCCTTTTGATCATTTGAGTAACCAGGGTTTTTCAGTGAGCTTATCCAACTTGAGAACTCAAGGTGTCAGATACTGCAAAATTTGTTCCTCATACCTGCTTGAAATGTCAGGCCTGAAATTACAAAACCTTTCTAGTTCTTTATGCGGACCCTTTCGGTTGATATTGAGAGCTGTCATTCTCGAACCGAGGGGTAACTGTAAACTATTCTGCATACTTCACCGGGAGAAGATATAAGGAGTTGGTATTTATGCGGCTGCATTATACTGCATCACAAATGAAATTAAAATACATCATTTACGTAAAAAGGAGAAAAAAGTGAGGAGGTGTTAGCCTCATCAATCTGAACTTTGGTCATTCCGGTTAAAAAAGTCTCTCAACTTTTCCACTCTTTCCGCTCTTGCCTCCATTCTTTTCTGATAAACCCCCTTGACCTGCTGGGCGATTTCCGAATTCATAACCATGTCGATCAATTCCGGAATCGTCGTAGGGATGGTTATATTGAGATCCGGTAATGAATCACCTTGACCCATTGCCTGTTTAACAGCCCTTACCAGGGGTCTTTGATCCGCCGATTTCCCCTCACCGGCAAGGGCGCGGCTGGCGAAACCCGGTCCACTGATAAATGCATAAGCCAGGAAAAGGATCACCATCAATTTGAATAATTGCTGCTTCATATAATATCACCTCGTTTACGCTGGAAAAGCTTGGTTTGTAGGTAAAAGCAAAAATACCAACTCCCTGTGATGATATTTTCGGTTATAAATAGAAAAAGCCGTTACTTAATTAGATAATGAAAAAATACACGGGTTTGTTGCGGCATTTTTCAAAATATGGTAATTTAAGAATTCAATGCCAAAGCTAAAATACCCAAAGAAAGAAGGAGCGCAGGATATGATTCGCCAATGCAGCCAGAGTGACTTTGAGATTATGTACACCATCATTAATGATGCAGCCCAGGCTTATTGCGGCGTTATTCCGAAGGATTGCTGGAAAGTGCCCTATATGCCCCGCAGTGAGCTTCAGCATGAAATCGAGCATGGTGTCGCCTTCTGGGGGCATGAGGAAGATGGCAATTTAGTCGGGATCATGGGCATCCAGCATATCCAGGATGTAACGCTTATCAGACATGCCTATACGCTGACCAGCAGGCAAAAGCAGGGAATAGGGAGCAGGTTATTGAAATTTCTCTGCACCATGACCACCCGGCCGGTTTTAATCGGCACCTGGGCCGACGCCCTTTGGGCTATCCGCTTCTACGAAAAGCATGGCTTCCGGTTAGTCTCCCCGGAGGAGAAAGACCGGCTGCTGAAACAATACTGGTCGATTCACAACCGCCAGATCGAAACCTCTGTAGTTCTTGCAGATCAAAAGTGGGCTGACATTTATCGGGTGAAGAAATGTGGTAATCAGAGTTTATAGGGGCGCATATTGAAAAGATTATCTTTCTTTGGTAATCTAGTTTACAGGAAGATAAGAGAAAGAACAACTTTGCGGGAGAAAATTTATGAAATCTGTGTCAATAGATCTGCCGGATGACTTGGCTATAGCCGTGGAGAGTTATGTAAAAGCTGGTTTGTTTCATTCTGAAATGGATGTTTTACTGGCTGCAATCTCTGAGTTTGTCCGCTGCAATAAGATTGATCTCATGGAACGCTTTGCCCATGAAGATATCGAATGGGCAAAAAAAGAAGCTCGGAAGATCAAATGCCAATAGCCGTCTGTGATGCTGGCCCGATCATTCATCTCTATGAGGCGGGATTTTTGTCTTCGCTTAATAATGTGGGTGAAATCTTACTGCCGCAAAGAGTATCAGCCGAAGTCCTGGCTATTACAGATATTGATGATCGCTGGCCTGAGTGGCTTCGAGTTATCCAGCTTTCCTCTTCAGAATTGAAAGAGGCTGAAATGTGGGCAAAGATTGGAGGCCTCCATACGGGAGAAGCGGATGCCTTTATTTTAGCCAGAATGCAGAAAGCGGATTGGCTGCTGACAGATGATTCATCTGCACGATTGTTTGCTTCTTTGCTGGGCTTGGAAGTGCATGGTTCTTTGGGTATTGTACTGTGGAATGCAGCCAAGGGATATTTATCAAGAAGGGAGGCTGAACAGGCACTGGACAACCTTAAAAGATCCTCTCTATGGCTTTCTGCCAAAACCTTTGAAGAGGCACAAAAAGCACTCATGGATATGTGAGAGGTTGTCTTGTATTCCATTCTTTCCAATTTCCAGCTTATAACCACAATGGACAAAGATAAAGAGATGCCATTTACCCTTGATCAGGTTGTACCGTGGGGAAGATCGTTTGATGAATACGTGAGGATGTTTCGCTTGTCCGCAGAAGACCTGCAGCGAAGTATTCTCGGCTGCGCGGATGGGCCGTCGGGCTTCAATAGCGAAATGAAGAGAGAAGGCCACAGGGTTATCTCCTGCGATCCTCTCTACCAGTTTACGGCCAAAGAGATAGAAAGCCGCATCAGTGAAACCTGCCATCAGGTCCTGGAGCAAACATCCCGTAATAAGGATAATTTTGTCTGGGATACCATAAAATCGGTAGAAGAGCTCGGTAAGGTCAGAATGGAGGCCATGAGAAAGTTTCTGGATGACTATGATCAGGGAAAGAGAGAGGGCCGCTATTGTGCTGAAAAACTTCCCTCATTGCCCTTTGCTGCCAGACAGTTTGATTTGGCCTTATGCTCTCACTTTTTGTTCCTCTACACCGGCCAATTGTCACTGGACTTCCACCGAAGCTCAATTCATGAAATGTGCAGAGTGGCCAGTGAAGTGCGCATTTTCCCGCTCATTGATCTTGAAGTGACCAGGTCCCCCTATGTGGAGGTAATTATACCTGAGCTTGAGCATCGCGGATTTACCGTCAGGATAGAAAAGGTGCCTTACGAGTTTCAACGCGGAGGGAATGAAATGATGAGGATTTCGAGATGAATCTTTATATGGCCCTCCATGTAATGCGCGGTATACTGAGAGCTATCTCAACAGCGGCAGAGAAAGCTGCTTGTCGGTAATGGCCTCGATGAAATACCCCTCTCCCATCTGGATAGGGAAATCCTCTCCTCCCGGATGATTTCCAATCCAGTAGGTAAACTCGCATGCTCCTTTTGCCGGGTTATAGTGGTACAGACTTCCGGCAGTATTTGGACCGAGGTCCAGCAGAAGATCATGAGAGGAATACCGGTCTCCCATCACCACGGGTATTCCGACCAGATTGGTTCCCTGCTTTAAATTGAGCGTGCAGGAGGTAAGATTGGCACGTTGAATCTTCAGGTTAACGGTGACCGGTTGTTTGGCATAGACGGTATATCCTTCCTGGCTGCTGATGGGGAAATCAGAACCCCTCTTTTTCCCGTCCTGGGTATATCCGGCACTGATGTACTTTCCCTGGATCGTGTCGTACCGGCTGATGCTCTCAACCTTATTAGCGTCTCCCAGGAGAGAGAGCAAATCAAAAGCAGAGTCAATAGAACCCTCCGGTCCCGCCGGGTAACTGATCAGGTTTAAGCCCCTGGTTAACCTTAACTGAAGGGGGTATTGGACTTTTACCTTGATATGCACGCTAGTAACTAAGTCAAGATCACTAACCGTAATCTTCAAGGTATACTCACCGAGGTCAGCCAGACTGGTAAGATGGTGATACTCTTTGGGTATACCTGCTGATCCGCCCTCCGGGTCTTCCGGGGGGATTTGAGGCCAGTCCTTCGCCCCCCCCTGGATCGTATAAAAGAGATAGGGATTTTCAGCATCTTGGGCTACTACGGAAAAGCGCAGCTCTTTACCGGCATTCACCGTTATCTCCTGGCCATCCTGGGGTGAGGTAATAACCGGCCGGGTATTTTGCGGACGGGGACGGTCCTCCTCCCTTGTCAGTTCAATGAGATAATTTTCCATGGTTGCATAGAACTGGAGAGTGACGGTTTTCGGTTGATATTTACTCTTCGTAACTTCGAGCGTATAAGTCCCCAGGGGAAGAGGTACGTGAAAATTTCCTTCGGGCCCGCTCTCGATAGTATTGGCGATGGGGAGTATGACGGTTGAGGGCGCAGGAGAGATTTTGATTTCCGCACCTTTAAGAGGACTGTGATTCAGAATATCAACAACCTTGCCGGAAAATTGAGGCAGATTCAAGGCAAAGTTAAGCTGTTTGCTTCCTTCGGAAGGAACTCGCACCGGAGTGGCCGTATGGTTGGTATTACTCCCGCTGGACAGGGGCAGACGGGCTGTTATCGTGTAGTCTTTGTAGTCTCTGCGGTCTCCAGCCGTGCGAATGACCGGGAGAAAGAGCTGGTACGTGCCATCAGGATCGGTCGTTGTTGTTGCCTGGAGGTAAGGAGAATCAAGAGAGGTAGCTAAAACCTCTACCCGACCCAGAGGGATGCCGGTGATTTCATCACGGACAGTGCCGGGAATCATGATAAAGTCGCACTGGGTAGGACCGACAACGTAAAATGTTTCATAGAAGGTGTATCTATGCCCATAAGAGATGGTTAGTGAAGATTCCTCACCAAGAAAGGATGGACTCAGCCCATAATCTCCATCAGGAAGCCTACTTATTAATTGGGCTACTCTCTGGCCTGAATAAGCAATATCAATAACGGCAGATTCCAGGCCTCTTCCTTCTTGATCCTTAACAACTCCAAAAATAACTGCTGGCCAGACAATCATGGCTATAGAAGGACGGGCACTATTTAGGATGGTAGGGTAGAATCCACCAGAGGTAGCACCTCCATAAGACCCTCCATAAAATCCTCCATACCCTGAATACAGGTCGAGGCTGCTTGGTTGGAGGGAAAGAAGGCCATTGGGGTTGAAGGAATCTGGCAATCTTAGTGGCCAGGCGGCATTATTTCCCGTCGAGGAAGGCATAGTGGGAAGGTAACTTCCCCCTGGCAGAGTAAGTGAATTCCCAAAGAGGGGATATGTATACCCGCCACCAGGCATAGAGTTTATCCCGAGCATCCCTCCTAAGATTGGGCCCGAAGGGGAGTTACCATATTGATAGCCCCCCATCTGTAAAGAGGAGAGAAGGGAGTTTGACAAGCCTAATGGATTAAAGGGTGACGTCATAAGGGTAGAAGCAAGTCCACCTAAAGGATATATTCCTCTTCCCTGGCTTGAGAGAAACGGTAACGGTAAACTGGGTTGAAGAGGAAAGGAGATATTGTTGAGTGCACCACTGGCACCGGGAAGAATGCCTCCCCCCAGACCGAAAAAGTTCATCAAAAGACTCGCATCTCCTCCAGGAGTGCTCCCGATAGGACTCATCGGAGCTGTCCCGACTATCCCTCCTCCCACAGGGGTCACTCCAAGCATAGACTGAGACTGCGATAGTATGGCCGCTGACATCAATGTATTGCCGCCAAGGGATGAAGGTGAGATGAAGGGACTGAGCATAGTATTAAGCCCCATAGCCAGAGAAAGATCCGAACCGAACAGCATGGAGGGGTCCAGACCAAGTAATGATGGAAATTCTCCTCCTATTCCACCTGCCATCGCCTGAGCAGATGACATCTTGGTCATAGCAGCGGCAAAAGAAGCGAAGGAAGCATCTGCTCCCCCTGGATCCTTAATCGCCTGGGCGCATACATATCTTTGCGAACCACCCAAGATAGTCAACAAGATAACTGTATATACCCATCCCCTCAGAACCGCTGCCTTCATTGTCTCTTACCTTCCTAACCACCAACTAAGAGCTGCAACTTGCTTTTGAATAAAATGCAGACCAAGCCACAAGCCTAAATTCCGATTTGCAACATCAGTGCCTGTTATTGCAGGCATATGAAAGGAATTCTCTCCTATTAATCCCTTGTAAAATGAGAGTAAATATTGCTCATTATCTTTATTTGGCCCTATCAGGCCATGAATTAACCTGAAATAAAATTCATATATGCATTTGTTTTCATGTATAGAAAATTTCCCCGAGAATTCCCGCTAGTAATAAAAAATGAGAGAGGATAAGAACAAATGCCGGAGAATTTTCACCTCATTTGCCCCCACCAGGCCCGTTTCGGTCGCATTAACCGCTGGCCCGGTTCGGTATTGATAAGCAAAATCCAAAGCCAGGTGTTTGTCAGCGATTCCAATGCCAAAGCTCGCGCCGTAATAGTCATGAGGAGCATTTACCGATGGTTCAGGGTCATAAAATCCCCCAAACCGGAGAGGAAGAACGATTCCCATTTTATCGTCCAAGATAAATGCCCGTTCCACTCCCAGACGAATAGAATAGGCAGGGTCCTTCTTTGGCACAACATCTCCTTTGGAAAAAGGACCAATCTCTCTCCCTTTCTCGACAATAGTGTAGTCCTGCCACCTTGTTCGGGTCACATCTCCGGCAAATGTCCAGGAGTCTCCCAGCCTATATGAAAGCCCTACTCCGTAGGCGGCGGGATAATTAATCTGAAATGTCCTCTCCTTATCTGGCAGATTGAGACCACTCGTGAAACGATAATGACTCTTACATATCACGCTGGCCTGGAATGGTGTTTTGTATACTCCCCCTAATTGAAATTGCTGGGAAATTTGCCACAGGAATCCCAGGGTCCAGTTTTCTCCTGTAAAATTTTCATAGCTCATGCTGACTTCAGATATATCCACCAAGGATGAATTCGATGATGTGAATACACTACGACATTTGCTCTCCCACTGACTCTTGCCAGTCTTACTGTCAGACCAGATATTTTTGGTAAAACCGGCATAAAAACCGGGAATAAATTCTATCGACATGGCTGGAGAAAGAGCGTAAAGAGAGCCTTCCTGATGAAAATCTATTTTTTGGGTAACCACCTTGTTTTTGTGCTCATAAGGATTAGAAATTTCAAATTGGACACTACGATTAAAGTCAAATAGTCTCTGATAATTAATAGAAAAAAATATGTTTCTTTGCCAGATATTTCTGGCATAAGTGAAGCTGAGATAGTTGAGATCGGAAGACGAACTCTGAGACCCTCCTTCATCTTCCAGAGGATTACCCCAGTCTTCTCGGCGTAAAAAATAATTTCCCACTACACACATCTCTGGTTTTTCTATTTGTCCAAGCCCTCCGGGGTTCCAGGATGCCGCAGTGGCATCGTCAGCTACGGCAATAAAGGCACCTCCCATGCCCTGGGCTCTGGCTCCTGAGCCTACTGGAACTGTAGGTGAGGTAGGGATCAGGTCATAATTAAAAGGACTGACACCGGCAGGAAATAACAACAAAGCCCCCAGGAGCAGGCAGGTCATCAGCCACCAGGAAATAACCGTTCTCTTCATCGCTCTCGTCTCCATCTTCCCTTCTCTCACTTGGTAATGACTCGATCTTTAACCCGGACAGTTTTCTGCTGATCCTTCACGATAATATCCGCTTGTGAAGTTTGCTCAAAGACCTTCATGATCTTGGCCTCTCCCAGAACATCGGGCAGACTTTCCAACACCTTTTGGGTGACCGGATCCTTCAATGTCCTGCCGTCGCGAAAAACGATAAATTTCGTGAATTCCTTGATATTTTTCGCTTTGCCGAGATTAACGAAAATGCTCCGCCCATCTTTTTCCACGATCACACCTTCCACCAGCGGGAAGCTGTGCTTGAACTTCAGAGCCAGCCCCTCAAGAAGTGTCTTGAGGTTTTCAAGACCAGCCGGGCCGTAGACATCCTGGGAGTCCAGGATCGCGGATGTTTCGATATCAATAAGGCGGGCCACGATCTCGATGAACCCCTTGTTCTCGTAAATATGGCCGGCCAGAACCGTTTCAGCGGATACCAGCTTTCCCAGTTCCAGGGGGGAAACCTCACGATTGCCTCCATCTGCATGCTGCAATTGACGCACAACCCGGTCAATCCGCTGGCGGTCTACCATGGAGAAGCGGCCTTGAGTCACGAAGGCATTGACCAGAAGCTCATTCATAAAATCCTGGTGATCATTGCGGTCTTCTTTCCCTCGCTGAGTAAAGGGAATAATGGCCATGCTCATCCGCGAGGCAATCTGATGGACCGGATTGACTTTGCGCACGATAGTCACAGACTTTGTCTTTTCATTACCGGCCAGGTCTATGGCTTTAATGGCTATGGTGGTTTTTCCGATCGGCAATTTTAAAATATAGTTAAAATAAATCCTCTTTCTTCCATCTCCTGACAGAATGGATTCATCATTGACCAGAAGGTCCCGAATACCTCCTGCATCCTGAACCTCACCACAGATAAAGAGGGTCTCCCAGTCTACAGTCAGATCTCCCTTCGGAGCATCAAGTCGGACAGCAGGTGGCTGGGTATCACGGGTTCCCGGCATGTCAGGGCCGCTGAGCCCTGCCAGTTGCAGCGAAGCAATCTGCATCGGATGTTCAGAAGAAGAAATATCGTGCTGATCCCCCTCTATTCCGATCCGTCCCTCCACCCGGTTGCCCAGACGATCTTCAGCCACGAAGGGGAGAGATGTCGCGGATTCATCCAGAGGAGAGCGAAAGAGGAACCTGCCCTCGTCACCTCGGAGTGAAACTTCCTGGTGATCGATCTGAAAAGTTTTGACACCACATAAATCCTGGATATATCCTTCAATCTGGATTTCTTTTGCTGTACGGCTACCCTCCTGGAGAATTTGCAGGTCATCGAGGTAAAGAAGAGGGGCCTGCCGGTCAGCGGTCAGATGCAGGCTGGCCACAGTTTCCTTTCCGACCAGGTCCGTGGCCACAATTTTAACCTCGTTGACTCCTGCTTTGAGGTCAATGGTTGCTGAAAAGGGCATGTCCTGCCGGGAAAGCTCACACGGGTAAGGCACGCCATTGACCATGATTTTCCCGATAAAACAGTCATCCCATGCTCTGCCCTCAATGACCGCCTCAAAATCGTTAACCAGTTGCCGATCCTGATGGGAGGTAATAAATATCCGGGGAGAGGCGGTATCCTGTCGGGTTTGTCGTAATAAAGCCTCCCGGGAGCGATTCAGGTAATATTTTGCTTTGGCGGAAGGATAACATTCCAGAGAGTAGGAAAGCTCCTGGATAGCCGATTGATAATCGGCCATTGCATAGTAGGCAATTCCAATTTCCCGGTGAGGAAAGTAATCATCGAGAATATGGAGACCATAGGTGCGCACCCGGCGCTGGTCCCGATCCTTGAGCCGGATGGACTGCCGGAAGTCATCTATGGCCGGGGTCCAGAATTCTCCTTCGGAGTAGGAGAGCCCCCGCTCATAGAAATTCCAGAAATTGCCGCCCCAAATACCTTCAATCCAGCCATATTCTTTTCCTCCCTTGGAAAAAACCGGGCCGGGCTTGACCGCACATCCAGGCTGAAGGGCTAACAAAATAAGAGCCATTGTCCCGAGTATCATTTTAAACAACGGTGTAAACCTACCTTGCCTATTCATTGTTCTGTATTTTTGATCTTGAGGTGTTAAGGAATGACTTTCATACCGGCTGCCAGGTCTTCGGATCTACCCAGGACTTTTGCGTAGCTGTAGTCTGCTTTTACCTCGGAAACCTCAAGTTCCCCAACTTTAACACTTTCTTCACCAATGATTTCTCCGTTTTGATAGATATGTTGATCTTTAATGATTTTTAGTTTTATTCCCGATTTCAGCCCGTGCCTGGCCCCGATATTTACTATGACGCGATCGTAATTAATCACCGTTTTGATTCTCCCTTGCAAGGGGAAATGCTTATCAAGGGCTTGCGAAATTTGTTGGGCCAGGCGATCGGCTATCGCATCGGCGGATGTTCCACTTTCCCACTCTTCAGAGAAGGCAGCCTTCACGATCGAACTTTCATTTTCAATAAGGCGTATGATAACCTGCAATTTTGAGCCGGTTCGGTAGAGAGAGCAGGTGCTCAGCAAATTGCCTGACAACAGCTCTCCAAGACGAAGTGCACATTCCTGATTTGCCAGAGGGGAAGAAGATACAGCCAACTCCTGCAGGATGACATCCAATTTTTCACGCTCTAAAACTGTAATGCGCTGGTTCCCCTGCAGATGCAGCATAATCTTGGTGAGGAGAATCTCTGTTTCAGCCTCTTCTCCTCCGCGAGCAGCATGGAAAAAGATCGTCAGGGGCCGAGAGCTCCAGGTATCTACCGGACCCTTTTTCCCCTGTGCCCATTGATATTTTTTGAGCAATCCCTGAAAAAATTCAGCTAAGGAGTTATCGTCCGTCAATCTATCGGCATCAGGAAACTGGTTGGCAGCTTTAACCGTAGTCCAACTGCCTGGTAAAAGATTAACCGATGTTGGCGAAAGACGGCTTTGCCTGCCATGAAAAACCGAAAACAGAGTACCGGCCACAGCCAGCGTTCCTAAAGTGGCTGCGGTGTACCAAAAGCGAGATCTGGCAGGTTTTGCTCCCCTGGCCGACTTTCCTTCACCGCTCTCCTGGCACTCTTTTTCCGCTTGCCAGCTTCGCTCCATAAGCTCTGAGGGAGGCCGCGTTTTCCAGAGCAGGCCGCCCCGGCTTTTTTCCTGGATCAACCATTCCGTTGCCGGATTCCATTGGGGAACGACCGGAGGACTGCCAGGAAGCGGAGAGGAAAGCGTAGCCGACTGAGGCACAAACCGGAAATCCCGCTCTGCTGCCTCGTCTCTCATCAGCGGTTCAAAGTATCTGGCCGTAGGATCTCCATACAGCAGATAGCTTGCCCAGAGAATATTCTCCTGGCCATAGCGATCCTTGAGAGCCATACGGGCCGATCTCATTGCCTGACCGATGCTTTGCCCGGTAAAAAGCTTGTAGTAAAATTCAATGGCAAAACTTGTGCTTGGCGTATCCAGCACCTTCCAGAAGGTGCCGACATAGTGCTGTACTCCGGCCAGAAGAAAGGCGTTGGCTAAACCATAGATTTTTTCGCCCTCCGAGGTACCTTTTTGCCATTCTTCGGTGGTACCGGACTGACAGGCATTCGAGAACACCAGGGCAGGCATGGGGTTGACACCGGAAAGTTTATGGATGTCCAGAGCGGTAAATTTCCCGTCTTCGAGGATCCATCCACTGGCCGAAGGATCATCCAGATCATAATCCGCATGGCCCGCGTAGTGAATAAGATCAAATTGAAGCATCTTTTTTTTCAGATAATCGATGCTCACTTCAGAGCTTACCAGGGTAATATTGACCGCCTTCTGCCGGAGGCTCTCACGGATACGGTTCCCTTCCTCGTAGGCCGACGGTAAATCTCCCCTGGGATCGGTAATGATGAGCATGTTCAGGGGAGGGTGAAAATCTTTCTTGACTCCAGGGGAAATAGCCTGCTGGGTCTTGACGATGCGGCCGATATTAAACCGCTCACAGAAGAACTCCCGTCCCGTGTAAATCAATTCCCAGGGAACCTGGACCAGGCGGTTATCAATTTTCAGGATAATGTCTTCAACCGAGGTATTGGTAAGTTCCTTTTTGATACTGAGCGGAAAGATTTCATTATAGAGAACCTGCCCCATCTGCTGAAGCTCATGGAGGATCTTTCCTGGAATCTTTCCGTGACGGGAGACGGCATTCAAAAGATGGAGAAGCTCGTTGCATCTGCGCTGCAGATCGAGGCTTGAGACTCGACTTTCTTCATAGTGGGTCAAAGTCTGCTCGCCTTCACTGAGACTGATCTCCAGGTTATCGGCTTTTCGGGATATTTCTAAATAGAGTGCCTCTTTCATGGCTTGCTTCCCATACTGCCCAGAGCGATGATTTTCCTCTCTGTCGTCAATTCCGTGCTCACGATGCCTTGCGCAGATCCAGCCGGACCTCGCCCAATTCCCTATCTTCAAAGAGGATCTTAATGAGGTATTTTCTGAGTTTCAGGTAGAAAATCGCTTCACTGTCCTCAATGGAGCTCAGCTCCCTTCCTCCTGAAAAGAGGGCCAGACGGGCACCGGTCAGGGGTGTTTGGTTGATAGGATCCGAAGCATTGAGAATGACCTTATATGAGTCATTAATGCACTCGATCTGGATATCCATCTTCAGATCCTTGAATTCCTTGGAGATCGTAATGAAATCGGACAATTGGTCTTGCTTGATCTTATCCTCTTGTCCGCGGGCAGGCTGCAAGACAGGTTCTGGAGTCAGCAATTCTCCAGTGTTCTTAATAATCCTGATTGCTTTTTGGGTAATACTCAAAACTATTTCCAGAACTCGATTGGAACTGCCAAAGATAGCCTGTTTGGCTTTGACCATGAGCCTCTGAGGCACATCGACTAATTCGCCAGCCATCAGCTGGTTTAAAATAATCAGTCTATCAGAGCAATAACGGCAACTCACAAGATGCTTGCCAATCTCTGTTCCTTCAGATTTGGGTAAGGTCCCCTGGTAATATGCTTCTAACCTCTCTTCAGTCAAGCAATCAGGAGTACAGCGGGGTACGGTCCCCCTTTTTCGGGGTGAGATACTGTGCAGTACCTCAGTCAACTTCTCAACGTCTCTTTCCATGGTTTAACTCCTTGTCAGGTGGACTCTTTTTAAGGTTAACATCACCCAGATAGACGAATAATCTAAAAATCCCTTATGAACGTTTCCAAATCACGGTATAAATTTTTTTCCTTGGCAATCTGAACAAGCTTATTAACCAGCCGGAACTTCAATTGGTGAATGGCATTCAACTTCAGGTTCATAATCCTTCCCACCTCGTCGGAACTGAGCTCCTCTTCGAAAATCAGCTTGAAGAAAAGCTGGTGCCGGGGGTTGAGCTCTTTTTTTAATTCCCCGATAATATTTTGCAATTGCTTCAATTCAAGATTATCATAGCCTGACTCCAGAGAGGGGCTTTCCGGGACATCCTCAATATCCAGAAAGAATCGTTTCTCTCGAAGAAAATCCACCGTGTTGTGAAAACAGATTTCCCGCAGGTAGGCGGTAAACGATTTTTCCGTTGTTCCCCGGAAATTTTGCAGCCTGCGGCAGTCATTCTCCAGCAGTGCGGCAAAAATCCGGTTGTAGATTTCCTCTAACTCATCCGATTGAAACTGAAAGTTATATCTTTTTAAAGTTTTAATAATATAATTGTATATCAGTTTGCTGTACTTGGCAATGAATTCATCCCAGGCACGCTCATCCCGGCTGATACAGGCTTCCAGAAAACCTGTAATCTCTCCATCTTGTAGTATGGTATTCATATTTTTTCACTACTCCTTCTTACATCTTCATTCTGCCCGGAAGCATTAAGTCATCCGATCGAATTTCAAGACACCTAACATACTATAATGAAAAGTCATCTGCCATGTCAACTTCATTATTTACAAACCCTTGATTGGCTATAACTCCTCAGTCTGGAAACGCCTTTCCCTTGACAATATTTTCACCTATTATATAATATTTTCTGGTCTGGTACTTTTTCAATAAGCTTACATTTTCAATTAAATCCTTTCCATTAACAGTGAGGTGTGCGATCATGATCTTCAGACGTTGTGCAGTCATTGTCGGGGCATCTTTCCTTTTTTCCCTGGGAATCCTTATCAATTCGAGTCAGGCACAAAATAAACCGGAAAAGGACAAATCTCATGATGCTCAGCCCGCTGCCGTAGCGGTAGAGGCCAAGACACAGGAAACCAAAAAGACGAAAAACCCTGTCGTGGTCGTAGAGACCTCTCTGGGGAAGATAAAAATTGAACTTTTTGAAAAAGAAGCCCCTTTGACCGTAAAAAATTTCCTCAGTTATGTACAGGAAAAATTTTACGACGGAACGATATTTCACCGGGTGGTGCCAAACTTCGTTATTCAGGGGGGCGGATTTACTGCCGACATGATTCAAAAGCCGACAAAGCCACCCATCAAAAACGAAGCCGGCAACAAAATCAGCAATACGGCCGGAACGGTAGCCATGGCCAGAACTCCTGTGGTTGATAGTGCCACATCACAATTTTTCATCAACTTAAAAGACAACAAGTTCCTCGATCATCAGAATGAATCGGAGCAGGGATATGGATACTGTGTGTTCGGAAGGGTGACCGAAGGGATGGATGTGGTTGCCAAAATCGGAAATGTTCCGACAACCAAAGAATTCCATAGCGATGTACCTGCTGTGCCGGTAGTTATCAAATCCATTCGATCTCTTCCCTGACCAAGAGGGAGGAGCCTGTGGAGGAGAGAGAATACTGGATCGCGCTCAATGCGGTTTCCGGCATGGGAGCCGGACAAAAATTACGGTTAATCAATGAGCTTGGCTCAGCACAGGAAATCTTCCGATTAAAAAGCAGGGCGGCATCCTGGCCGGAATGCCGTCCGCTGTTCCTGCAAAACCTGCAATTCGCCGACCCTGAGGCCATTATACGGCAGGAAGAAAAAAAAGCTCATCTGGCCAAAGCTATAATCATTACCCTCCTGGATTCCGAATTTCCTCACCTGTTGAAAGAGATTTACGACCCTCCCCTGGCCTTGTATGTCAAAGGCAGCCTTCCTGACGACATGAGCAGGAGTATAGCGATTGTCGGCTCCCGAAGGGCAACCTATTATGGACAAATGGTCACTGAGCGAATATCACAGGAACTGGTGGCCAGTGGATTTTTGATTGTCAGCGGCATGGCCAGGGGCATTGATACGATTGCCCATCGCAGCGCTCTGACAGGAGGAGGAAAAACCATAGCTGTTCTGGGAAGCGGTATCGATGTAGCCTACCCGCCGGAGAATAAAAACCTTATGGAGCGCATTATTGCCAATGGGGCGGTAATTTCGGAGTTTCCCTTTGGTACCGAGCCCCATAAGATGAACTTTCCGATCCGAAACCGCATTATCAGCGGAATTCCTCGAGGGGTACTCATCGTCGAGGCCAGAGAGAAGAGCGGAGCACTGATTACCGCCAACTGTGCTCTCGAGCAGGGGAGGGAGGTTTTTGCCATTCCCGGCAACATTTATTCTCCCAGCAGCAGGGGAACCAATCAGCTTATCAAGCAGGGAGCGCGACTGGTCGAGGGAATAGAGGATATTCTGGAGGAATTGGGGATTGCTCCCATCAACCGGCAGGCTCAGATGGCTGATTCGTCCCAGACTCCCAAAATGAAACTCGATCAGGAAGAAAGCAAAATTTATGCACTTCTCTCCTATGATCCTGTACCGATTGATGTTATAATTCAAAAGAGCGGGCTTTACCCGCAGGATATCCATACTATTTTATTGACATTGGAAATGAAAGGGATTATAAAACAGCTTCCGGGGAAGCTGTTTATCAGGGTATAAGGAATGGGAGAAGGAAAAATGGCCAATGCTCTTATTATTGTTGAGTCTCCCGCTAAGGTAAAAACTATTACCAAATTTTTAGGGTCAGACTACCTGGTCAAAGCCTCAGTGGGGCATGTAAAAGATCTGCCTTCCAATCGGCTGGGAGTAGATATCACCCATGAATTTACGCCGGAGTATATCACCATCGAGGGCAAAGAGAAGGTTCTGGCAGATATTAAAAAAGCAGCGAAAAAAGTAGGGATCGTCTTCCTGGCTCCTGATCCGGACCGGGAAGGAGAGGCAATCAGTTGGCATATTGCCAATGCACTGAAGGAAGAAAACGGAAGCTTTCAGATTTATCGGGTCCTGTTTAACGAAATCACCAAGAAAGCGGTTCTCCAGGCTTTATCCAGCCCCGGCACGATCAATGAAGACAAGGTCAATGCCCAGCAGGCCAGGCGGATTCTGGACCGGCTGGTAGGATATAAGATCAGCCCCATTCTGTGGCGCAAGGTCCGGTGGGGATTAAGTGCCGGACGGGTGCAGTCGGTGGCAGTGAGGCTGATTTGCGAGCGCGAGCGGGAGATCAAGAATTTCGTCTCCAGGGAATACTGGACAATCACGGCTTACCTTGAAGGGAGCCTTCCTCCGCCCTTTACCGCCAGGTTGTTCAAGATCGGCGATCAGAAAGCCGAAATCGAGACCGAGACCCAGGCCAGCCAGGTGGTTGATGAGGTCAAAGCCCATGATTTTCGGGTGGTTAAAGTTGACCGCAAGAAGAAAAAGAAGCAGCCGGTTGCCCCCTTTACCACGAGTAAGCTGCAGCAGGAAGCTTTTCGCAAGCTCCGGTTTTCAGCCAAAAAAACCATGTCGGTCGCCCAGAAGCTCTATGAAGGGATTGAGCTTGGAGCGGAAGGAAGCACGGGACTGATCACTTATATGCGAACGGATTCAACCCGCATTGCCGATGAATCCATACAAGAGGTACGATCCTATATCCTTTCCCGCTTTGGCAGGGAATACTTACCCTCCCGGCCAAAGATATACAAGAACAAAAATAATGCCCAGGATGCACACGAGGCCATACGCCCTACATCCACGCTCCGGGAGCCGGAAAAAATAAAACCCTTCCTGAAAGCTGAAGAATTCCTCCTGTATCAGCTCATCTGGAACCGGTTTGTGGCCTGTCAGATGGAAGATGCCCTGATGGATATGACCACTATTGATCTTGAGGCCGGGCACTACCTTTTCCGGGCCACCGGATCGATCATCATCTTCAAGGGATTCATGCAGCTCTACCAGGAGGGACGGGACGATGACCCCTCTTCTTCCGCTCAGGAAGATGGTGATGCTTCATCACCGGACAGGCAAAAGGAACTGCCCAACCTGACAGAGGGAGAAACCGCCTCGCTGAACAAGCTGGAGCCCAAACAGCACTTTACTCAGCCCCCGCCCCGGTTCTCCGATGCCACCCTGGTCAAGGAGCTGGAAGAAAAAGGAATCGGACGGCCAAGTACGTATGCCACCATTTTAAGCACCATTGTCAACCGGGAGTATGTGAACAGAGACGGCAAAGGGAAATTCGTGCCTACCGAATTGGGTATGCTGGTCAATGACCTTCTGGTTGACAGTTTTCCGCAAGTCCTGGATGTGGAATTCACCGCCCAGATGGAGAGCAGCCTGGATGAGATCGAAGAAGGAAAGCGGGATTGGGTCAAGGCCCTGCGCTTCTTCTACGATTCATTTACCCAATACGTGCAGAAAGCGGAAAACAGCATGCGGGACGTAAAGCGGGAAGGAATCCTGACTGACAAAACCTGTGAAAAATGTGGGAAGCCAATGGCCATAAAATGGGGCCGCAATGGTGAATTTCTCTCCTGCACGGGCTATCCGCAGTGTAAAAACGCCAAGGAGTTTAGGCGGGGTGAAAATGGTGAGGTCATCATTCAGGAAAATGAACACCAGGATCAGCACTGCGACAAGTGCGGCAGCCCCATGGTCCTGAAACACAGCCGATTTGGCAATTTTCTGGCCTGCTCAGCCTATCCGAAGTGCAAAAATACTGTCTCACTCAGTACCACCGACCAGAAAGAAATCGAGCTGGCCCAGAACGAGAAATGCGAAAAATGCGGCTCGGCCATGCAAATCAAGGTCGGCCCCTATGGCCGGTTTTTATCCTGTGTCGAATACCCGAAATGCAAATTCATCAAACCGATCAGCATCGGCGTCTCCTGCCCCGAATCGGGGTGCGACGGGTACCTGACCGAGAAAAAAACCAAGCGGGGAAAGGTCTTTTATAGCTGCAGCAATTACCCCAAATGCAACTTCTCGACCTGGCATAAACCCATACCGGAAAAATGCCCTAAATGCGGATATTCGTTTCTGGTTCAGAATCGGAATAAATTGACCTGCGGAAATAAAGAGTGCGATTATGCGGAGGAGAAGTGAGATGGGATTCCATCAGATGTTTCCCATCTGGGGGAGAGCAGCCTTATGCTCTCCTCCCCCTTGATGGGGGAGGCTGGTAGCCGCATTTCAGCCTGAGTGTGGGGGAACCATACGAAACGGAATACATTTTGCATAGCATTTGCTAGGTAGTAGCTAAAATTTTGATAGCCGCATTATCGAAGGGATGATGTAAAATCTTTCGTAATGCAGATAACCAGTGAATGCCGATTTTCCAGTACTTTTTGAGTTTTTCTCCTATCATAGTAAAGAATTGGTAGGGGTGTGATAATGGTTTCACAGAGGCTGTTTCATCTTCATTAATTGGACCCTGAGAATCGGTATCTGAGTTATGGT
>JBFLZW010000005.1 GCA_040755755.1 bacterium
AGGCCGCCCAGGCCATACAAGCCGTAGAGCCCGCCATAGAGGCCACCCAGGCCGTACATGCCATAGAGTCCGCCGTAGAGTCCCATGCCGTAAAGTCCGCCGTAGAGACCGCCATACAAGCTTCCTAAACCATAGTAAGCATCCGCCTTTTGTGCAGGCATACTGACAAGGGCAAATAAAAGCACTGAAAGGGCAATCAATGTCTTAATCTTAAGGGAACGCATAATTTCAACTCCTTCTCTCTCCCCCCGGGATTACCGTAATGTTTAAAAGGAAACGCAAAATCAGCTCGGCTGTTCTCCATTTCGAATCAAACGATTAATTTGAAAAGGAAATTAAAAGTATTTATGACTGGTTCCACCTCCGTTATCAAATAAAAGGAATAAAAGGAATAAACAGGCCAGAGACAACAGCCGGCACTGCCGTGGCTGTAGGAGCTACCGGGGCAACAATTGTAGGTACAACAGGAGCCGTAACCGTAGGAGCGATCGGGGTCAAAACCGTAGGAGCGATCGGCGCAGCAACCGTCGGCACAACAGGAGGCGCAGCAACCGTAGGTACAACAGGAGGCGCAGTAACCGTAGGCACAACAGGAGGTACAGCAACCGTAGGCACAACAGGAGGTACAGCAACCGTCGGCACAACAGGAGGAGGCAGAACAACTGTTGGTACAACCGGAGGCGCAACGACCGTAGGTACAACCGGAACCACAGGGGCTACAACCGGAGCTGCAACAGGAGCGGCAAGCGTGGGAAATACGGTCAGGTTAAGATCGAAGGTTCCTGTCTGCAGTACACCCAGAGCCTTGACAACGATACCGGTAGCTACACTGACAATACTCCAGGTTCCGGTCATGGTGGTAGGACTGGTCAGGGTCCCGCTGATCTGGAGAGCATAGGTTCCCAGAGCATTAATTCCACTCAGGGTGACAGAATATGGAGTAGAGGTTCCATAGACCGTAACCGGAGTCGGGATAGAGGCATTTCCAAAGAGTGTGGCTGTTCCGCTGAGGAATCCGGTCAGAGGATCTTCAACTATCGTCAAGGCCATATCAGCATACAGGAAACCCAGATACCAGGTCCCGGTCCATGATCCGTCAAACTGCTCGGCAGTAACAGCAGCAGTAGCGGCTGGTGCCGCGGTAGTGGTCGTTGTAGTAGTAGGCGGAGTAAGCCCGGCCAGGGCTGCCAGCAGAGGATTTGCCATGCCCATCATGCCCATGCCGCCGTATAGACCACCATACAGGCCGCCGCCATACAGGCTGCCATACGAGCCGCCGTAGAGGGTGCTGCCATACAGACCACCGTACAGGCCACCCAAACCGAACATGCCGCCATACATGCCACCCAGCCCAAGCAGGCCGCCATACAGGCTGCCATACGAGCCGCCGTAGAGGCTGCTGCCATACAGACCACCATATAAGCTGCTGCCATACAGGCCGCCTAAACCGAACATTCTTCCCAGGCCGCCATACAAGCCGCCATAGAGACTGCTGCCGTACAGGCCGCCTAAACCGAACATACTTCCCAGGCCGCCATACAGGCCGCCATACAAGCCAGTATAAAGACTGTTGTTATATAAGCCGCCATTGTAAATGGTACTGCCAAGCATGCCGCCATAAGGACTATAATATCCTTCGCTTGGCTTTGAGAGAGCGATAATCAGGCAGAATATCAACAGATACGACAGGCAGGCTTTTAACCACAATTTTCCAAGATCTTCATTCATCACACACTTTCCTTCCTTAAAATATGTTAATACACACGATAACACACACGATCCGCAATTTCAGCGCTCCAACGGTGGCGGAGCGTAAGAAATTGATGACTCAAATCAATACGGCAATGCAGGAGAGTAACCCGAGTTTCAGTTTCTCCGGTTACTCTCCTGAGATATTACCACTTCAATCTGAAAAATCGGCTCATCAAGTACCCTTAAATACTAGATAACAGGAGTAAGCAGGCTGAGCTTAAAGCTGCCGGTTTCCACCAGCGAGGTACTGTTAGTCAAGGTATAGGTTCCGTCCATAGTGGTAGCGGTAGTCAGAGTACCGACAATATCAATCGTAAAGGTCATACCACCAAGGCCAATACCGGAGCCGCTCAGAATGATCTGGCTGTTCAGCGCAGATCCGGTAATACTCACCAGGCTGCCCAGCGTGGGATTACCCAGCAGTTGGACATAACCGGACAGCGTTCCAAACAGAGGATCCGAAACCAGGTTCAGAGTCATTGGGCCGGAAACCAGCCCTGAAGACCACAGACCTTCCCAGGTACCGGTTTGCTCGGCAAGGCCATACCGTAAACCACCCAGGCCATAGAGGCCACCGCCATACAGACCGTAGAGGCCGCCCACACCATACAGGCCATAGAGGCCACCGCCATACAGACCGTAGAGGCCGCCCATGCCATACAGGCCATAGAGTCCGCCGTACAGGCCGTAGAGCCCGCCATACATGCCATAGAGCCCGCCGTACAGGCCGCCGCCGTACAGGCCATAGAGGCCGCCATATATGCCGTACATGCCGCCGTAGAGCCCGCCGTAAAGACCACCATAACCGCCATACATGCTTCCCAAACCATAATAAGCGTCTGCTTTATTCGCAGAAATACCAGCAAGAGCAAACAGCAAGACAGAAAGTACAACTACCACCCTAACCCGAAAAAAATGCATAATTCAAACTCCTTCACTTCTCTCCCCCAAGCACGCAGTTGATGTTTGGTGATTACTGCCTTCAGGGAAGATACCTGCAAGGCACAACCACCTGTTGAAATACTACTCGATGTGTATGATCACCTCCTTGCTTTTTAATCGTTGACAAACAGGAGCCTCCGGCAGGTTTGTCAATGAGTTTTTTGAGTGTTCACTCCCCTCAACCTATCCTTAAATACTCCTTTCCTTTTCACGATCCTGAATAGGAATAATAGGGAAACTGGATCGTTGATAACGGATTCACGAATATCGATAGCGGACTCAACAGCGATAATGGATTCACGAATGGGGACAGTTGATTTACTAACGGATTTTCCCATGCCGATACCTGATTCACCGGCCTGAATAACCATGTCTGCTGCTGAAAAGAGCTTTCACCAGACTGCCAGGAAGAACCGGAAGATGCCAGGGAATCCTTCAGCCGCAGACGGTTCGAAACGCTCCCTGATCCGGCAAAAGGTGACAGCGCGTTGGTCTTTGAATTTCCTGCCTGGGCAGAAAGGTTCAAAATACCTGACAGGAAAAGAGAATTTGTCAATTCAGCCAGGGCCAGATTGACGAGTCCGGTCCCGACCAGCGGGGTCAGAGGAGTCGGTTGCGACAGGAGGGGCAGCACCGGATTCAGCGGTGATAACCCCCAGGGCACAAGACCGCCAGCCACCGCTGCCGCAGGCGCGGGAAGGGCGGCCTGGACCGCGTTCAGGGCATTGATCAGCCCCCAGCCGAAGTCCTGGTCCCAGCCCGCAGTCCCAAGATCCACGGCTGTAGTTTCCAGGAGGGTTTTTACGGCATCAGGAGTCAGTGTATTGCCGGCCACGGATTGGGCCAGAGCAGCTACGCCTGAAGTATGGGCTGCTGCACATGAAGTCCCCTGGTAGAGTGCATAATTGAACTGGTAATAGGTTTTCCCGTCGTGGGTTTGCTGAACAATGCCGTCCTGGTAACCATCCAGGTTTTGATCAACGGAAAGATCGCCACCCGGAGCGCAGACATCGATATCCGGCCCGTAGTTGGAATAAAAGGGACGGGTCTTGTCATACCGGACCGCACTGACGCACACGCAGGTAGGATACGAAGACGGATAATGAGGAATACTCGAAGCGTTGTTGCCCGCAGAGGTGATAACACTTACTCCGTTCTGGTAAGCATAGGCAACTGCATCCTGAAGAGTTACCGAAGCGGTATAAGTTCCGAAGCTGATATTGATGATTTTAGCTCCGTTATTAACCGCGTAATAGATTCCGTCGGCAATATCGGTGAACAGCCCGTTGCTGGCGCTGTCCAGCACCTTGACCGGCATGATGGTGCATCCATGAGCAATCCCGGCCACTCCCAGAAGGTTGTTGGTAGTCTGGGCAATCGTTCCTGCCATATGGGTTCCATGTCCGTTATCGTCGTCCGGATAGGCATCGTTATTGACAAAATCCCAGCCCGGAGCAAAGCGGGTACCGGCAAGGTCCGGTGCCTGGAGATAAAGCCCGTTGTTTTCAAAGGCCACGCCGGTATCGACCACGGCTACAACGACATTTGCTCCGGTTGAAATATCCCAGGCCAGTTCCATATTGATCATGGGAAAGTTCCACTGGTACTTATAATAAGGATCATTGGGAAACAATTCCGCCCAGGCCCAGCCATTTGGCTCCGCATACTCGATGGCCGGATCGCGGCTCAGGATCGCCGCAACCTCCAGGGCGTTGTTGGCGGGGAGCACTGCCCGCTGGAATCCGGCTCTGATGCTTCCCTCAGTCCCTCTGATTCCCTGACTGGATAGGAGCCTGCTGACCTGAGCCTGATTTGCCCCTGCCCGTACCCTGAAGATAACTTCATTGGGCGCAAACGGACCGGCATTGAAGAAGCGAAAACTTGCCGGGACAATCCCTGCCGCTCCAGGCGGCAAAAGAACCGCTTCACACCTTGCCGGAGAGAAAGAAAGACACAATGCCCCCAGGAGCAATAAAACGATTTTTAGCTGACTGTTTGGCCACTTTCTGTTTGACAAATCCGATTCGATAATGTTTAATTTTTCTCTTAATTCCATATTTTTGTTTGGGAACCATGAAGTTAAAGGTTAATGTCAGGGGCAGTAATAGCCCTGGTCCTTGCTCCTTCTATGGGTAAGCATAGTTGATGCCAGGGTTTTCCCGGCAGGAAAGGCCGCTCAAAACTGCGCTCCGGCAGCGGCGGGACGGACAAAACCCCTGCTGATTCGGGGTGAAGGGCTGTTTCCGATCGGCTTGTTCTTTGATTAAGAAGGGTAATAAATTTTATGCTCTATCGGTAATTTTATGCTAACTTTCCATGAAAGGTATGACGTATGAGACGAACCTTGCGGTATCTGGCGATTCTGTCTTTCTTTCTGGCGGTTATCCTGCTTGGCTGGTTTAAAATCGTTGACTTCGATGTCGGCTGGCATCTGAAGGCCGGTGAGTATATCTGGTCCAGCAGATCAATACCCGGCCAGGACATTTTTTCCTATATCGTTCAGGGAAACCAGTGGGTGGATTCTCACTGGCTGTTTCAACTCCTTTTGTATCTTTCCTATGCCCTTGGCGGTGTGAGCGGCAGCATCATGCTGAGGATGGCGGTTGTTGCCGCTGTCTTTGGCCTGCTTTTTCTGACCACCTACCGGAAAGAATACTATCCTGTCTCCCTGGTCGTATGTCTTTTGGCTCTCTTCATGTCCTTCCAGAGATTTTTGCTGAGGCCGGAGATTTTCACCTTTCTCTTTCTGGCCATTTTTGTATATTTCACGGAAAACTTCTCCCGGCACCCCCGCCTTTCCCTGATCGTGATTCCGGTCAGTCAGGCCCTCTGGGCCAATATGCACGGTCTCCATATGCTGGGTATTGCCTTCCTCCTGCTGTATCTTCTGGGCGATCTGCTTCAGGTGCTCCTCAACAGGTATCTTCCCGCTATTCCGGCACCCCGGATCCCGGCGGAGGAATGGAAGCAGAAGGGGCTCCTGTTCGGCTTGACCTGTTTTGCCCTCCTGCTCAACGCCAACGGAATCGCTGGCATCATGTACCCGTATAAAATTTTTACCGAACTGAAAGCCAAGCCAACGATCTTTTCCCTGATCACTGAACTGGTTTCTCCCCTGGCGATCAGAAATGCTCCGTTTCCTGATCCTTCAGTGATCTACAGAATTTTCCTTCCCCTTTCGGTTCTTGCCATAATCTGTCAGGTAAAGCGCATCCGCCTGGCCCATCTGTTCCCCTATGCGGCCTTCCTCTATCTGTCAGTTCTGGCGATCAGAAATGTACCCCTGTTCGCAATCGCAGCCACGCCCATGACTATCGGGAATATCTCCGGGATACTCGACTTTGTGCGGGACAGGAAATTGGTTCCGGCCAACTGGCCGATTGCACCGGCAGCCGGAGCCGGTTTCATTATTCTCGCCCTTTTCATTTGTGTATCCACCGTTAATAACCGGCTGTATCAGCGGCTTCATTACCTGCGCAGCTTCGGATTCGGCATTTCCGATACCTATCCGGTCGAGGCTGTCAATTATCTGAAGAGCAGGAATCCGGCGGGAAATATCTTTAACAGTTCCGATATCGGAGGCTACCTTCTGTGGCAGATGTATCCTCCCCGTCAGGTGGCTCTGGATGGCAGGTGGGAGGTATATGGCGATTTTCTGGATAATATCCAGAAGCTGGCGGATCCGCGGTTTTTTGCCGAGCTGGCGGCCAGGTACCGGATCGAGACCATTATCCTGTACAAGCGGTCATGGGAAACACAACTCATGTCTCCCTGGCTCCAGATCAGCCCTTTCTGGCAGGTAGCCAAAGAAACAGCCGAAGCGGTAGTTTATGAAAAGGTGGAGTGAAAAAAGCAGGAGTCAGGAGTCAGGAGTCAGGAGAAAATGTGTATTTATTCTGGCTTCTGACTTCTGACTCCTGCTTTATATTATCCATTCCCCTTGCTCTCTTTCCATTGTGACCAGAGGAGTCCCAGGCGGGGGAAGATAAAGCCGGTCTGCTGCTTATAGAGCCGGTATTCCGGTAAATGCATCGACAGCTTTCGCTCTTCCAGCTTGGCCCGTGAAAGCTGCATGATAATGACTACGATACAAAAACTGTAGGAAAACCGGTTATTGAAGAGCATGCAGACCCCCAGGAGATGGATTAACTCACCGGTGTAGAGGGGGTGGCGAATGAAGCGGTATGCTCCGGTATTGACCAGTTTGCGGACCTCAACCATGACACTGAAAGAATTTTTGAGCTGCCAGAGAGCAGCAATATTCAGGGAAATTCCGCTCACACACAGGATTAATCCAGTGATGTATACGGGTGGCACATAATTGCTTTTCGTATGAGTAGAAAGAAGGGATGTTCCCATCAGGTGGAAGACTACCACAAATACCGGATAGAATCTTTCCCATATCCCTTGTGCCTGTTTCTTGGGAATAGATCGAATGATGTAACTGAAAACGACGATTCCCATGAAAATAGCCACAAATGAACTGTTGATCAGTCCAAGGATGGCGGAAAAATTGATCCGCGTTTTCAGACTGAGCACAGTGGTTATCAGAACCCGAAGAAACATGACAAGGAAAAAAATAATGGGAACAGGATAATTCTTTATCCAGCTTCGGCCTTCCTGAGGGGATACCCAGTAGATAAAGAGAGAAAAGAATGCCAGGGGAAGTATAATACTCCAATTATCTATAACAAACTGAAAAATACCCTGAAAATAAGCGATCATTCCTATTCCCTTTCTTCCAGTTGCGCATCGTACAGATACCGCTGGAATGGCACCCCCTTCCGTGAGGGGGTGTCCCTTTGGTGAAATTTATTTGAACTTGCCGAGAACCTAATACTATAACGATATTTAATGATAGAGGAATGGTCATAATAAATCATCCCCACCCAGCCTCCCCCCTCAAGGGAGAGGAGTTAAAAGATGCCTCCCCTGCCCATATCCTGCCCTGCACCTTGAGGGGTAATCCTCAATTCCTCTCCCTTGAGGGGGGAGGTCAGGTGGGGGTGAATAAAACCCAAATAGAGTCCTTTAACCACTCTTCTTACCTGAAGGAAAGGGGGAAAGTCCCGTTGTACTACTAAGTACACTGGCGCGTTAAATACGCGGCCAGTTAAAGCCGCCCATTCACTCCCTCGCCCCCTCTTTTGGGGGGAGAGGGTTGGGGTGAGGGGGGCGTCGTTGAACCAAACCGGACGGGTAATTCCCGTGCCGTGTACTAAGAACCCAAAAGGATACTTACATTACCCCGCGCAATTTGGGAAAGAAGAAGCCGGTTCTGGCCTTATAGTCGGCATATTCAGGAACAACTCCCAGAAATTTTCTTTCCTCGAATTTTGCTCTGATTGCTTCCATGGTAAAGAAAAGAACATAAATCGAAATGGTTGCCGAGTTAAGGAGCAGCAGGGTCGTACCGAGAGCATGAGTCAATTCGGCGGCGTAGAGTGGATGCCGTACATACTTATACATCCCATCCGTCACCAGTTGCCGGACCTCAACCATAAGGCTGAAGGAATTTTTCAATCTCCACAAAACGATGGTGCTGAGCGTACAGCCGATGAGGGAGAGCAGAAAGCCTGCCATCCCGACACCATGAACAAAGGATGGAGACTGATAGAGATTCCGGAACAACGGGTCGTTTTCTATGGGCAGAGGGCGATACAGAAGGTAGGTAAAAGAAACCATAGGGATAAGGACGGTAATGATCGGATACCACATCTCCCGGAATCCCTTTGCTTTTCCCCGGTCACTGACCGGTTTGACCCGGATCAGATAGCTGGTGATGATAAGCATATCGAACAGAATAGCAGTGATCGTATAGGTGAAATCCAGGACAGGCCGGGAAAAGATAATGGCCTTGATACCGGCAAAGCTCCGGTCAATTCCATACATTATACTGATAAAATTGGCCGTTATATCGATTTTACCAATTAAATGATAAATTTTTAAACCAACCAGAGTGCCGAAGAATAAAAACGGGACCGGATCATCGATGATCCTGGTTAGATAGGTAGCAGGGTTTTTACCAGAGCAGTTCCTTTTTGTTTCGTTAGTCATATCGTACAGCCTCTCATCTGGAAAAAGGTTAAAAAGGTTTTGCCGCCGACTCGTGCCTATCAAATTTGCTGCCAATCACCTCTCCTGGATAAGGAAACCACGAGATCATCAGATTTATCTTCAGTATTTCCTTAATGTTAATAGTATCTGCAAATAATGTCAATAAATTATTCATTCCTGCCTAACCAAGGGAATCTCTGTAACCCTGGGCAATTGTGCATGCCGGTAAGGTAATCTTTGAGTTGTGCTTCTGTTGGTTTAGTCATACAGGTCAGACACTGTGTCATAAATATGCGTCCCGTGATACCCCCTTAATTTCTGCACAAATGCTACTTCCCCTTTTCGCTTGGCTTTGGGTGACAAAGGTACCAGGATACTAAAAGCCAGGGGTAATAGCTCACTCCCTGTCATTCTTAATAACTCCATGCATTTTTTGTACCTGGTTTCAGTATCTTATTGGTGGTTTCAGTATCTTATTGGAATGGAGAGGAGAACCCCGTGTCACAGGGATGCCCTAATGTGGCAGGTGAGGGGTTTGTAGGGAAAAATATGACCACAGCAGGAGAGCTTTGACAATATAGTACCATTCTGGTACTATATCACTATGCCGAAGAAAAATACGACAACTCATCAAGGATCTGGAGAAAGCAGGATTTATTAGTCGTGGTGGAAAAGGTGACCACCGAAACTACCTGCATGAAAAAAGTGGTGTAGTCTGTACCATAAGTGGTAACCTCGGCGATGATGCGAAACCCTATCAGGAGAAATTAGTTATTCAAAAGATCAGGGAGTCTCAAAAATGAAAGAAAGAGACAGATATTTAAAAATCGTTGCATGGTCGGAAGAGGATCAATGCTATGTTGGGTCGGTTCCTGGTTGGATCGGTAAATGTTGTCATGGAAATAATGAAGAAGAAGTGTACCATAAATTGTGTCAGATAGTTGATGAGTGGATAGAAATCTATCATAAGGATGGAAAGCCACTGCCTCCGGCCACGGCAGGGAGAAAGTACTCTGGTAAATTCCAGCTCCGTGTCGGGAATGAATTGCACTATGCTCTTGCTGTACGGGCTTTGGAGTCTGGAGAGAGTTTGAACAATTACTGTGTGAAAGTTTTGAGAAAGGCAGTCCAAAAGTAAAGCGAGAGGGCAATGACTGATTGGAAAGGAATTAACTTTCAATTGGCCTCCTAATGACTTTATTTGAGGTGGTAAAGCCAGCCTTGACAATCCGACAGGTGATCATTTATGATGAAAGTATCATGGATGAGGTTATCAAATCACCCCACGATATTTTCATCAAAGAAGTTCTGAGTAACAGGGAAAATGCCAGGGATTTTTTTTTCAACTACCTCCCTGCGCAGGTTCAGGCTATAGTGGACATGAAGAGCCTGGAGATATGTAAGGATTCCTTTGTCGAAAAGGAACTGCGGGAATACTTCTCCGAGCTGCTCTATCGGCTCAACCTGATGGGTGAAAGTGAAGAAGAGCAGCAGCCAGGCTATTTGTATCTGCTCTTTGAGCACAAGAGTACACCGGAGCGATGGATTGCTTTTCACCTGTTGCGGTATCAGGTCCGAATCTGGGAATTATACCTGAAGCAGTATACTCAAGCCAGGTATTACCGGTGATTATCCCCCTGGTGCTCTACCACGGTCAGGAGAAGTGGAGGATAGGGACCCGGCTGTCTGATCTTATCCCCCAAGGCCAGAGAGAGGAACTTAAGCCCTATGTTCCTGACTTCTCATACCTTTTATGCGATATACCAGCCTGTCCTGATGATCAGATTCGTGGCATGGCTATCCTGCGGGTATCCCTTCTGCTGCTCAAGTACATCCATCATCCTGATCTGGCCAGGCATTTGCAGTGGATATTCTCCTTACTGAAGGATATGATTCAGTCAGGGGCAGCAGGGCAGGAATTTATGGACTGGCTGGAGAGTGCTTTCCGCTATATCTTTCATGCCAGTGAGCGGGTGAGTGTGGAGGAATTAAAAATAATAGTCGAGAAATCTCTCGATAAACACAAGGAGGGGATCGTCATGACCCTAGCCGAACAATTAATCCAAAAAGGTGTACAGCAGGGACTACAGCAAGGATGGCAGCAGGGTGAACAGAAAGGTGAACAGAAGGGTGAAGTAAAAAAGGCCAGGGAGGATGTGGTGAATGTTCTGGAAATCCGCTTTGGTGATATCCCTTTATCTTTCAAGGAAAAACTGGCAGGTATCTATGATCTGGCCATTCTGGATGATCTGCTGCGAAAGGCTGTGACTGCTGCTTCTTTGGCTGAAATGGAAGAAATGATACGGTAGGGAATTATACGGTAAGGAAAGAGAAAAGGGCAAGATCATTACTGATCTTGCCCTTGATACCACTTCAGATATACATTGACCTATCAACTCTCCAAAGCATCAATTAATCTGGAACATTTAGGAAGCATCTGATATATCTTTAAGGGGAATGGCACTTACATAAGAATTAGTAATTCTCCCGCAGAGACGCTGAGACGCAGAGGATATCATTGAAAAGTAAAAGTAAAACAAGTTCCTCCTTGTGCCTTTTTACTTTTTGCTTGCTTCCAGGCCGTTGACACATCGATATATCCCGACTTTCATCAGGACCTTGCCGGATTGGTTGTTCTCTGCGTCTCTGCGTCTCTGCGGGAGATCTTTTTCCCTGTGTGCTTTGTGTCCTCTCTATATTATAAGCTTGGCTTATGTAAGTGCCATTCTCTTTAAGGATGTACAATAACCGGTTGAGATTAGGAGAAAGAGATAGGCACTGGTGGGAAAACAACATCAATCAGGAAATTGTCCTGCGCTGGAATTTCTTTCGGTAGATATGGAGCCCCAACACAAGGAGGGTGCATGCGAATAAGGCAATAGCCATGCGGATCTTGGACTGCGTAACCAGATGGGGTCGCCTGTCTCCGGTTTTGATGATTTTCAATTCTTCGGCATGGATATCCAGCTCTCCCCCATGCTGCGGGCAGGCTTTATGGAAGGTGCCGGTCACTTCGATAGTATCACCGTTGTATTTATAGTCTCCAATAAACCGGATGGATTTGACGAGCCTTTCAGGGCAATAAATTCCAAGAGCCTGAGGACCGTCATTGACATTGATCCAGCAATGAGTGCCGCGGTGCATGATATCTCCGACAACTTCGCCCCGAAACTGCACGGTCTGCCGGTCATAGCGCCTGCTCTGATTGATGAGGGTATCGCTGGACAGGAGCCGTGCCGCCTGGCTGAGGCAGGGGGAGAGAATGATCCAAAGAACTGCCAGGATTGGTATAAAACAGGAAAACGGTTGTGCTTGGCGCAGGTTATTAATGTTCCTCATCATCGTCCCTTCACCTGCGCCCAGACAAAGGCCAATAGAGCAAAAATTGACATAAATTCCAGTCTTCCTGCCCACATCATGAAGATATAAACCACCTTCATGACAGATGGCATGGATGCACAGGTCAAACCGCATGAGAGCCCGCTGTTGCTGCCCGCAGAGACGGAATCGAAGAGTGAGTGCAGGAGGGGATATCCATAGAAGAGGCCGACCACGGCCCCAAGGAGGTACATAGCCATATAGGAGATGGTGATTAAGGCTGCGGCCCGTACATGGCGGTCTTCGAGGACCACGTCCCGGATGTGGTGAAACTTCCGGGTTATCACTGCCGAATCGGGAGAAAAAATCCGGTGGATATCATTGATCAGGGCGTGAAAGAGAATACCTGCCCGGATGCCCTTGATTCCTCCGGCAGTAGAGCAGGCACTGCCTCCGATGGACATGGCGATCATAATGCCCATGGCCGCCAGTATGTTCCAATGGTTGACAAATTGCATTGCATAGACAGTCATGTTGCCGGTGGTTGTGTGAGCCGAGACAATCTGATAGAAGCAGCGGCGGAACAAGGCGGTAAAACCAGGATAGAAGCGGGCCTGGAGGAGGCCGATGATGCTGACAACGCAGGTGATGGTAACGGTGGTGGAAAAGGAAACCGTTTCGATATTACGGCGAATTTCATGGTAATTCCCCTGCCAGACTGAGTAATGAAGAGCAAAATTATAGGAGCCTATGATAAAGATAATAACCGTTACCAGCTCGACCAGAGGGCTGTGATAGTAGAGCAGGTTCTGGGTTTGCGGAGCGAACCCTCCGGTGCTCCAGGAGCCCATGAAAATCCAGAGTCCATGCAGCAGGGACCTGAGGGGAGTCATTCCGGCCAGAAGATTGGCCACGAACAGCCAGGCTGTTCCGACAGCCAGATATATCAGGCTGATCATCCAGATGGCTCTGGCTGTCTGGACGACATTCGGCATAAGCCGCTCATCCTTTCCCTCGCCCACATACAGCCGGTATGCTCCTGCGGTTCCCTTGAACAGAAAGGTAATGGCTACCACGATCATGCCCTGGCCGCCGAGGTAAGTCAAAAGATGCCGCCACATGTTCAGACCGTGGGAGACATGATCCAGATCCTGGATCAGGACCAGACCGGTGGTGGTGTAGCCGCTCATAATATCAAAGCAGGCGTCAAGGTAGGAGAGAAAGTGCCCGCTGAGATAATGAGGGATGGCCCCCAGAAAGGTGGCCAAAGCCCAGGAAAAAGCGGCGGTAACCATGCCGTGCATCCACAGAAGGTCGCGGTCGGTCTCGCAGAGCATGGTCAGGCCCAGGCCAACGATCAGGCAGACGCAGATGCCGATGGCAAAGTCCAGGGCAGGATCCCATTCGGCAAAAAGGAGCGAGGTCACAAGGGGGACGATCATGGTCAGACCTATGCCGACGATGATCTTTCCCGTGTAGTAGCCGATAATTGTATAATCGTTCTTTTGAGGTCGAAGGAGCATCAGCTTCTCAGAGTCTTTTTCAGGAGCATCAGAGGAACAGGAGGCTCAGGACAAAGGAGATGATCAGGGAACTCACCAGTAAAACAAGAGGAAGGGATGACTCGATAAGTATTCCCCATATCGACAGCATTACTTTTCGTGATAAGACGTGCGAACTGATTTGGTCCATAGTGAATAAACTCCTAATCCTCCAGTTTTCCAACCAGGAGACTGAAGGCCTCTCTTTCATTTTCAATGGTTGTCAAAGCCACCACCTCATCTCCTTCCATGAGCAGGGTATCGCCACTGGGAATAAGCAGGTCCTCACCCCGCAGAATGGATACCAGTACACAGTCCTTGGGCAGCCTGATTTCCCGTATTTTCTTGTTGGTGACCGGTGAAGAAGTGGGCAGATCGACCCGGACAATGGCCAGTTTGCCTTTTTTAAAGGTAAACAGGGGAAGGATATCGTCCAGGGTGGTTTCCTCTTCGATGATTTTGGTAATAATTGAGGTGCTGTTAACGGGAACATCGATTCCCAACTGGCTGAACGAGGATTCATTCTGCGGATCGTTGACTCTGGCCACCGTCCTCCTGATGGCAAAGGACTTTTGGGCCACCTGGCAGGCAATGAGGTTATCCTCGTCATTGCCGGTTACGGCAGCCAGAACATCGGCCCGTTCTATCCCCGCCTCCCTCAGGTATCTTTTTTCGCAGCCATTCCCATTGATAACCAGGGCATTCAGCCTTTCAGAGATATATTGGCACCGGTCTCCATCCTTTTCGATAACGACCACCGTATGCTTATCCACGGCCAGGGATCTGGCCAGGTGATATCCGATCTTTCCACCTCCTACTAAAATAATATACATTCTCCGCTGCTCCTTCTCTGATTTGCCTGGCAATTCCGGTAATAAAGAAATATGGGGGAGTAAATAGGCTGGTGTATCATGTTATTGCGGACTGAGTTTGGGTGAATTAAATTCAGGTCCGAGCAGATCCAGAACCTCATTCCGTTTCGCCTGATTCACGAGACACAGGAGAATGTCCTCTTTCCGCACGACCATTTCCGGCGTGGGCATGAGCAGGTTTGAACCATTCTTACAGGTGATTATGGTAAGTGCGCCCGGAACATTCAAGTTGCCATATTTCCTGCCGATAATTTTATCATGTGATGGAACTTCTACCAGGTCCAGCCGTCCCTCATTCCCGCTGCAGCTTGCCCGCAGAGAGTCCTCGATGAAACGGTCCCTGACGAGTTGCGAAACCAGGACCGTGGTATTGATAATATCGAAACCGAAGTCCCGCAGGGTCTCAGCCAGCTCCGGATCATAGATTTTAGCTATAACCCGCTTTACCTGGTAAATTTTTTTGGCTATCTGGGCCACCATGGCATTGCTGGTGTCGGAATTGGTCATCAGGGCAATCCCATGCGCCTTCCTGATTCCTGCCTCTTCAAGGAGTTCCCGGTCAGTGCCGTTTCCCTGACAGGTGAGTCCGTTGAACAGGGAACCCAGGTGCTGAAAGGCCTGTTTATCCTTGTCAATGACCACCACATCGTGTCCTTCTTCGGACAACTGGTTGGCCAGTCTTGATCCTGATCTGCCGCAGCCGACAATGATGATATACATTCTGATGCTCCTCTTTGGTGCTGTTTATTCCCCCTGATGCCTTCTGCCAGGGAATAAATGAGGCAGATTATAAGCCTTGTGAGGAAAAAAATCAACTAGAGAATTTCTCCGGGGAAATTTCCAGGAGGGTTCTCGATTGAAAAGGAACTGACGGCGGACCTCATTTCTTCACCTCCCGATGGTCAGACCCCAATGAACCGAACAATAACTATAGTAGTAATGGTATTGTATTCCGTATCAGAACAGGGGGAAAAAGTATGTCCTTGAAAGTGTTGATTGTCGATGATTCTTTAGTCATGAGAAAACTGATTGTCAAAAGTTTAAAGCAGATCGGTGTCGATGTAGATCCGGTCGAGGCATCTGACGGTAAGGATGCGCTGCAGAAACTGGACCCCAAAGAGATTAAACTGATCATCAGCGATTGGAACATGCCCCAGATGGATGGTCTGACCTTTGTCAAGAAGGTGAGAGATGCCAAAGATAAAAAGCATATTCCGATTATCATGCTCACTACTGAGGGGAGTATGGCCAAGTTCGAAGAGGCGCTTAACTGCGGAGTCGATGATTACATCACCAAGCCCTTTACCCCCGAGAAGCTGAAGAAGAAACTGGACAAAGTCATGGGCAAAGCCTGATCAGGGAAAGGAGATGGGGGGTTATGAATGAAATATTGTTCCAAAAAATAATTCAGGGTCTTATAACTTCTGCTCATGATGTTTTCCAGACCATGATCTTCATGGAGATAAATCCCGAAGAGCCTTTTGTCAGGAGGGGACTGGATTGCCTGTCGGATATTACCGGGGTTATCTCACTGACGGGAAATATCGTTGGCTCGGTAATTCTCAGCATGGATGCTAAAACCGCACAGGCAGCGGTATCGAACATGTTAGGCGATCAGATCGAATCCGAGCAGGAAATCGTCGATGGCGTAGGGGAAATCACCAACATGATTGTCGGCATGGCCAAAACGGAATTGTCCAACATCTCCTGTGACTTTGAAATTTCCGTACCGGTCATGATTCTTGGAAAAGGATCGGCCATCAAGCATCTCTCCCTGGAGGGAAGCTCATTGACAACTATTCCCTTTGCAGCAGACGGGCAAACCATTTTTCACCTGGAACTGTATGCCAAGGATGCTCCTTAGCAGGCTATCCCTGAAAAAAAACAGGAATTCAGCAGCGGCGTTTGGCCGCATAGAGAGGTTTCTCAGACAGACTGGTGGGAGGCATCCGGCTGCAAGACAGGTCTTTTTATGAAAAAAGTAAAAATCTTGTTGACTCATCGGCGCTCTTAATGTTACTATAACTTCGTCTTAAGTAAGGTTATTTCTCTTCGTAAAGTCTATCTCTCAAAGCAAGTCAAGATCAGGAATTGACCATGGTAACTTGGGGGTTATGCCTCAAGAGTGAGCGGCGTTCTCCTGAAATACATAAGGCTTGGAAAGACCGGGTATTTCTCTAGGATTAATCCATTGCAGGACAAATAAAAGGGGGATGTGTTTTTGACCAATGAGGGAGGACACTTGTGCCCAAAAGCGAAATAAAGAGGCTATTCTGGATGTCGGCCTGGTGATCTTCATCCAACCGAAAGGGAGCCCTAAAATCATCCGGTATAAATCCGCCGTCGTGGGCTGGAAGACGGACCATCTGGTCATTATCGAGATGCCGGTATTAAACGGGGTTTATGTCAATTTGGCTGATGGATGTACCTGTATTGTTCGGTATATTTATTGTGGCAATGCTTATGGATTTGAAACAAAAGTGCTGAGGAATATTAACGATACGAAGCTCCCATTAATCTATCTGAGTTATCCGAAATCAGTGGAGAAGATTTCCCTTCGACGATACCACCGAATTCAAACACAGATACCAGCATTTATCGAAGTACCGGTTGAGGGTAATATCCGGAAGCTGGAAGGGAACATCCTGGACCTGAGTGCTGGAGGGTGCCTTCTGGAGATGAGCGGTCAGGAAAATAAAGCGGTCAGTCTGGATATTGATACCAGAGTGAAGATTTCATTTACCCTTGCCAATAGCGGAGAGCAGGTAGAGGGAATCCTTGCTGTCGTCAAGAGGGTCCAGAAAACCCGCGACAATATGATGGCTGGTGTGCAGTTTATCGATTTATCGCCGGATATGCTGACAAAAATCAGCAGCTTCTGCGAATCACTGAAATCCGGGTGATCATTGATCTTCAATCCGTCGAAGGTTTCGCGCATTCCGGATGGAGCGGTTGGAGTAAAAAAACAGGTTGTTAACCCCCCAGCAGGAATTGGTATGGCCAGAAAGAATGTTCTTTTAGTTGATGACGAAAAATCTATCCATGAGATCTTTGCTGAATATTTTGACAGCAAGTCTTATAGGTTAATCAGTGTCTTCAATGGGAACGATGCCCTGCAGAAGGTCGAACAGGAGAAGGTCGATATTGTTCTTCTCGATATCAACATGCCTGGCATCAATGGACTGGAAACACTCAAAGAGCTCAAAAAAATCGATTCCCAGCTCATTGTCATTATTATAACCGGCTATGGGACAGCGGACACAGCCATCGATGCCATGAAGTGCGGCTGCTATGATTATGTTACCAAACCCTTCCGCCTGCCGGAGATTAAAAATGTTATCGAGGCCGCCCTCATTGACAAGGCCTACAACAAAAAAAATAAAATTACCAGTTCTCTTCTTCCCTATCAGTCCGGTTCAATTCCTATTATCGGACGAAGCAAAAAGATGCAGGAGGTATACCGGCTTATTGCCAGGGTAATTAATACCGACTCAACCGTACTGATTCAGGGAGAAAGCGGTACCGGCAAGGATCTGGTAGCCCGGATTCTCCATTGCAATGGCCCGCGGGCCAATAAACCATTTATCACGGTCAATTGTGCGGCTATCCCCGAAGCTCTCCTCGAAAGCGAGCTTTTCGGCCATGAAAAAGGCGTCTACACCGGGGCACACATCGCCAGGAGAGGGAAATTCGAGCAGGCTGACGGGGGGACGATATTCCTGGACGAAATCGGTGATATGAGCCTGAATACTCAGGCCAAAATCCTCCGGGTCATGCAGAGTAAAACATTCACCCGGATCGGAGGAGAGAAAAACATTTACGCCGATGTACGGCTGATCACCGCTACCAACAAAGAGCTGCGAAAGGCCATGAAAGAAGGGTTGTTCCGCGAGGACCTTTTCTACCGGCTGGATGTGCTCTCGCTGACCCTTCCCTCCCTGAGAGAGAGAAAAGAGGACATCCCCGATCTCATCAACTATTTCATTGCCCGCTATAATGACAGCATCAACAAAAAGGTTTCCTTTGTCTCTCCGGATGCTATGGATATGCTCATGGGGCATGACTGGCCCGGCAATGTCCGGGAACTGGAACACGCTATCGAGCATGCCATTGTTCTGGCCAATGGGTATGTGCTGCTGCCTGAGCACCTGCCCGACAGCCTCAAGATACAGACGCAAAAGACTACTTCCATTTCACTCGACCTGGGGCTTTCCCTCGAGGAAGTGGAAAAATTCTATATCCAGGAAACCCTGAAAATGGTCAATGGAAATCAAACCAAGGCAGCCAATATCCTCCAGGTCCATCGAAATACCCTCCATCGCCTGATGGAAAAGATGGACATCCGGTTCTCCAAAGGCGACTACGCCTGATTTCTCCTCCCGCCGCTATCAGTGATCAGTGGCCAGTGGTCAGTGACCAGAAAAAGCAAGTGGTCAGTGGTCAGAAAAAAATGATAGCTTCTTTTTTACTCCGTGGCTGAAATATCGCATAAATAAAATGGAAATTCCTCTGTATTTAACAGATTTTCCTCATCTTGAATGGGAGCATCCACTATTCTCCTCCCCCTTGAGGGGTTCAGGGGCGGACAGTTTTAATTTTTCCTATTTTATAGGGGGAGAATTTCTCAACTTCCGCCCCATAGCATTGCACAGGGGAGTGTTTTTCTCCCTTGCCCCTTTGGGGAGAGGGGTGGGGTGAGGGGCTTTTCCGGTAAGTAGTATGGGGGAGGGATTAAAGGCGTACACCCCTTCGGGCTAAGAATCAGGAGCTTATCGCTGCTAAACTAAACCTGTCCGTCCCTGAACCCTTTGAGGCAGGGAGCCCCTGTGGCAGGGGAAGCCTAAATTATTTACTTGACGGAAACGGTAATGTAAGCTCATAATATGAAATTATGATATTAGGATGAGGTATAAAATTAAAACCACAAAGGTGATATCACCATGACAGATTTAGCCATAACAGCAAAAGCCTTTAAGAGAGTCACGCTGGATGATATTTATACAGCGATTGACGAGCTAAAAAACCGGCAAGAGGAAGATTCCCGGTATTTCAATCAGAGGATCGACACCTTGAGTCAGAGGATCGATACTTCAAGCGCTCTTTTAAACCAGAGAATGGATTCCTTAAATCAACGAATTGATAGCCTGAATATCCAACTTAACCAGAAAATAGATTCTCAAGGAGCGCAGATAAACCAGAAAATAGATTCTCAGGTAGCGCAGATAAACCAGAAAATAGATTCTCAAGGAGCGCAGATAAACCAGAAGATTGACACTCAGATTAGTCAAGTGAGGCAGGAGATCGGTCAGCTCAACCATCGATTTGATACTGTCATGCAGATGCTGGTTGAGATAACCAAGCAGGTAATGAAATTAGCCGAACAGAAAAGTTAGCCGGTCCCCAAAACGATGTACGCGGTACCTGTTCGAGCTGCCGGCGCCTAGCGCAGCCAATAGGGTTTTTTAATTTCCTCAAAAGCATGTACTGCGGCAGTAATTCCTTCAGCGCAGGCAGTAGCTATCAGCCTGATTTCTCCGGTAATGTCTCCGGCTGCAAATATACCCTTGATATTCGTCTGAAGGTCCCTGCCGACTTTTATCGAGCCATCCTCCTGGACGATGAATCCATTACTCTCCAGAAAACGCTTGATCGGTTCAAAACCTATGGCCACGAACAGCTCTTCAGCCCTGATATTTTCTGTCTCCCCCGTCTCGAGATTTGTCACCAGGATGCTCTGGAGCAGGCCGGACCTGTTTTTGAATATTTTCACCGGGGTCGTATTGTAGAGCACCTTTATCCCTGCGCTTTCTGCAAGTTTAACCGTATGCTCCTTCGCCTTGGCATACTTTTCCTTCACCAGGACCGTAGTGCTCCCGGCAGTATCGCTTAACTGGATTGCAGTATCGAAGGCATGATCTCCTCCTCCCACAATCACCACCTGTTTTCCCCTGAACCTGGCCGGGACTTCCACCCGGTAGTGAACATTGGGACCGGTATAGCTCTTCAGGACATCCAGCTTCTTGGGAACGTTGTAGGTTCCGGTACAGACGATAACCCTCTTGGCCTGATACACATCCTGGGTAGTCTTTACTTCGATAAGATTTTCATCTTTCTTGTCTATCTTGAGTACCTCCTCATCGCACCGGATCTCCGCTCCGGCGTTCCTGGCCTGCATGACGAGCATCCTGCTGAGCTCTCTGGCCAGTATGCCTATCGGAAAACCGGGATGGTCCCGGATAATCTTATCAGGGTAAACAAGCATGGGCAAGCCACCCGGGGTAGCCTGTTTATCGAATACCAGGCTCTTCAACCCCCGGTGAGAAGTGTTTGCCGCGGCCGTTAAACCGGCAGGACCTGCACCTATTATGATTACGTCATACATTGACAATCAATTTGTCCCTGCCAATCAATTTATCCCTGGTTTTCTGTTTTATCATGGATCGTAAGACACTATTGCTGTTAAGCTTTTTCGGCGAGGCAGATAAAAAGTAATTACCCGGACGGATAAAGGTCTTGTGTCCGGGAGGGAAATCCTGAAAAGTAGCATACAAAAAGATGATGATCATTATATGGATCGGTAAGCGCCTATACGCTCAGGATAAGCCTGCTGATGTCCTGGAGAGGGGCGATGGTTTCGGCTGCTCCCCGCCTGATGGCTTCCTTTGGCATGCCAAAGACTACGCAGGTAGCCTCATCCTGGGCAATGGTGTGGGCACCTGCCTCCCTTATTTTCAAGAGCCCATCCGCTCCGTCAGCCCCCATGCCGGTTAACAGCACGCCAAGAGCGTTCGCACCGGCGACTTTAGCCACGGATTCGAACAGCACATCCACCGCAGGCCGCTGGTGGTGGACCAGGGGGCCGCTGATAACGTCCACCGAGTATCTGGCTCCGTTGCGGCAAAGAACCATATGATAGTTGCCGGGGGCGATCAGAGCCCTTCCCGGAACAACGGTATCTCCGCTCTCTGCCTCCTTGACTTCGATCCGGCACAGGGTATTGAGCCGCTGGGCAAAAGCCCGGGTAAAATTGGCTGGCATATGCTGGACAATAACGATGCCCGGTGCACCCGGAGGCATCCGGCACAGGATTTCCTTAATTGCTTCCGTCCCCCCGGTTGAAGCTCCGATGGCCACCACCCGGTCCGTGGTCTTGCTCAAGGGCCGTGTGGCCATGAGCGACAGAGAAGGGGTGTGAGCTTTTTTCGCTGCCCAGGACTTGACGTCAACCCGTGCGGCGGCTTTAATTTTATCCGCCAACTGCTCGCTCATGTCGCCAATGGAGTATGAGACCCCCGGTTTGGCAATGACCTCAACCGCCCCCAGCTCAAGGGCTTCAAGGGCCACAGAGCTTCCCTTTTCGGCCAGAGAGCTGACCACGATGACCGGCAGGGGGTAATAGTGCATCAGTTTGCGCAGAAAAGCCAGACCGTCCATCCGTGGCATCTCGATATCCAGGGTAATGACTTCCGGCTGCAACTGAACGATCATATCGCGAGCCACGTAAGGGTCGGGAGCGGTCCCCACCACTTCGATCTGCGGATCATTGGCCAGCTCTCTGGCCAGAATGGTCCGCACTACCGCTGAATCATCAACAATCAGAACTTTGATCTTTTTCATTACCGATGGCTCCAATCTGTCTTTCTCAACTGTTTGACTTTCAAAACAACAGCTTCTCCGCTGAAGCTGTTGAAAACAATCTTTCGTCCCAACTGGCCTTCCACATCCTCTGAAACGATCTGGATTCCGAAGTGATTGAGAATCTTGCGGGCCATGTTCACGTTTTCCCTTCCGATGTTGGTCGAGATGTTTCGGACCGTCCTGGCACCGCCGAAAACCTGAGCTTCCAGGTCAGCCAGGACAGAGCCTTCCTCCTGCATCATTTTGATCAGGAGGGGAGTGGCCACATTGCCGAACCGGGTAGTCACTTCCTGATTATCATGCACAACCGGGAGTACATAGTGGTTCATTCCGCCGATTCTCTTCCTTTTGTCCCACAGGCAGATCGAGACGCACGATCCAAGAACCGTTGAAATCAGGGCTGGCCTGGTAGCCAGATACAGGGAGCCAGCTTCCAGAAAGTAGTTTATAGGTTCCCGGTTTGTAGTATCCACAGCTTTCTCCTGCCTGCCGGCTTTTTCACCGGAGTAAAGTCTTACACCTTCTGGTAGATGGAGGGTTGGACATACCGGAATCCGGCAGCCATGCCGAGGAGGCTTTCCGAATGTCCAACCATCAGGTATCCTGAAGTTTTCAGCAGCCGGTGAAATCGGTCGATAATTTTTCTGCGTCCCTGGTCATCGAAATAAATCATGACATTCCGGCAGAAGATCGCATCCAGAGGACCGCGAAAGGGGTATTCAGCACCCTGGAGATTGAGATAGTTGAAAACAACCATTTTCCGGACAAATTCCCGGACCTCTACCCTGTCTTCTCCGGCAGGTTGAAAATATTTGCTTTCCTGAACCGGAAGATTGGCCAGTTTTCGTTTCTCATAGATACCTTTTCTGGCTTTGTTTAAAACCTGCCGTGAGATATCCGTGGCCAGGATCTTCGCATCCAGAAACCTTTCCCCTCCCAGGGCTTCCAGGATAGTAATGGCTAAAGAGAAGGGTTCCTCACCCGTCGAGCATCCGGCGGACCAGAACCGGAATGTCCGCTGACCTGCCCTGAACCATTCCCTGGTGGTCGAGGTTATGAAATCGAAATGGTCCTTTTCCCGGAAAAAGCTGGTGACATTCGTTGAAATGACATCTACCAGGGAAAACAATTCTTCCTTTTTCGGGTCCCTGACCACATACTCGTAATAGTCCTGGTAGTCGGCAATGCCCAGAGCATGCATCCGTTTGGCCAGGCGGGCCCGGACCAGTTCCTTCTTGCTCTCTCCGAGGTTGATCCCGCTGTGAGCGTAAATCAGGGCTGCATATTTGTGAAAGGTCTGATCATCCATTCGCTGTCGTTGTAAGGTCAGGTTGCGGTTTGCCTAGCCATTGAAATCCGTGAAATCGTTATCATCGAGGGGGATGATTTCCTCCGGCTTGACCACCCTTCCTTCCTTGGGAGCAGCCTGAATCTTCGTCCTTCTCTCGATCATTCCTCCTCGTGCAGGACCTGTTGGACCGGCTATCCTGGGGGGCCGCAGTCGAGGAGGACCGGTCTCATCGGCCAGGATTATTTCCCGTGCAGAAGGGATCGTGTCGCCCCCGACAAGCCGGGTCAGGTCATCCACCATTGCCTTGAGATTTTCGGACTGAAGATGAAGTTTTTCAGAAGATGCGGCTCCTTCCGCGGCACCGGCTGCATTTTGCTGAGTCACTTTATCCATCTGGCTGATAGCTACGTTGACCTGATCGATCCCCTGGGCCTGCTCTTTGGAGGCGGCGGCGATCTCACTGACCAGATCGGCTACCTTACCGGCGCTGCTCTCAACCCTGGCGAAAGCTTCAAAGGTGCGCCTGGCAAGACTGGAGCCATCATTGATCTTGTGGACCGCATCTTCAATCATGCCGGAAGTATTCCTGGCCGCTTCGGCTGCCCTCTGAGCCAGGTTGCGGACTTCGTCGGCCACCACGGCAAACCCCTTGCCTGCCTCGCCGGCCCTGGCAGCCTCGACCGCTGCATTGAGGGCCAGCAGATTGGTCTGGAAGGCGATCTCGTCAATGGTCTTGATGATTTTGCCAATCTCCTCACTGGCAGTGGAAAGCTCGGTCATGGATTGGTCCATGGCCTTCATCGACTGACCGGCCTGTTCGACCACCCCCTTGGTTTCCTCCATCAACTGGTTGGCCTGGTGGGCATGGTCGGCATTATTTTTGGTCATGGAAGTGATCTCCTCGAGAGAGGCCGAGGTCTCCTCCAGGGAGGCAGCCTGCTCGGAGGCCCCTTCTGCCAACTGCTGACTGGATGAGGATATCTGCTCGGAAGCGGTATACACCTGCTGAGCGCCATTGGACAGGGTGGCAATAATCCGCCGCAGGGGGACGACGATATTTTGAGACAGCAGGAAGGCCATCAGGCCGCCGATAATCAGGGCAAGCAGGGCGGTTATCGGGATGAATTTACTGACAAACGAGGAAAAGGAACTGTACTGCTCCTGGAAGGTTTTTTCCTTTTTATCCAGGATACTTTCTATTTCATCCATATAACCGAGAACCAGATCCGTATTTTTTTGAGTTGAATTCTGAAAAATCTGCATCGCCTGGTTATTTTTCTCAATTATGTTATCGATGTGCCTCATGGTCTCCTGGTAGCAGAGACCGAGCTGATCGAGAGCGGGCAGGGTTTCCCGTTCGTAAATCAGCATGGCTTTGCTTCTGTCCCCGCTTTCATTGGCCTCGATAATTTTCTGGGCTGAATTATGAAGGGCTTCATGGGGGGATGCCCATTTTTTCAGCAGGGACTCAAGCTCCGGATCATCCGTCCGGTACGTATAATACCATTGGCCGAAAGCACATTGGTGAGGATTCAGTGATCCGGTAAACTTCTTTCCGGTCATCAGATAGTCTCTCAGATCGTTAGCCCAGGTCAGGTGATCAATCCATCGCTCTGCCAGCAGGGCATCGTTTTTCTGATCGAATTTAGTAAATAAGCTGCCGATCTGTTTGGCTGAATCGTGCAATTCACGGTGAGGCTGTTTGATCTTTTCCAGAAGAGAGTGTATTCCCGGATCGATCCTGGCCATTTGGTCGGCTTGTTCACTATAGAGCCATTTTCCGAATGTACACTGGTGGTCATCGGTCTGAACGTTCAGTCTGTCCACGTCTTTTCTCAGGAAAATATCGGATACGGTATTGACCCAGGCCAGATGTTTGATTTTTGCATCATGGAGCCGGATGCCTTCGGTGGCAGCGATCTTGCTGGCCTCTTCCAGAGTTCCCATCCGGTGGATGGAATAGTAGCTGATACCTCCCATGGCCAGTAAAAGCACAAGAATCACTGCAAATCCAATCCAGATTCTCTTCCCTATGGTATCGAACATTATTTTTCCTCCTCCCTCTGCTCTTCATCGAGAGAACTCCGCATATCCTTATCACCACACTGGTCTGATTTCAGACTCTCCATCAGCAGCATGCCCTCGGCGTTCAGAACCTGGTTGATATCCAGCAGAATGACTACCTTGCCTTTGGCTTTGGCCATTCCCATGATGTATTCCGTATCCAGCTTTACTCCGAAATTAGGAGTCTCCTCCATCTCTTCCTTTCTGATATTCATGACTTCGGACACCGAATCCACTACCATACCCATAGGTATCGACCCTGATCTGCCTTTGATTTCGGTGACAATGATGCAGGTGCGGTCAGTGTGTTCCAGGAATTCCATGCCGAACTTCAGCCGCAGATTGACCACCGGGATAATCTTTCCCCGCAGGTTGATTACACCCTCGACATAAGCAGGAGTTTGCGGTACTGTCGTGACTTCCATGGCCCCGATGATTTCCTTCACCTTCATGATTTCCAGTCCATACTCCTGATGAGCCAGGGTAAAAGTCAGATATTTTCCCTCTCTTGCGGCCAAGGCATGATTATTCTTTTCCAACAGCGCTTCCGCCATGGTGTACCTCCCCTCTCTTCAGATAAGTGGTCAGTGATCAGTGGTCAGTGGTCAGTGGCCAGTGCTTTTCTCTGTGCCTCTGTGTCTCTGTGGTTTCTTTGTCTTTGCCTTTGCTTTGGTCTTTGCTTTTGTCTTTAAGCCGCATCCCCACGATAGTGAGAAGAATAATATTCGAGCAATCCATGAGCATCCAGGATCAGTCCCACCCGGCCATCGGCCAGAATTGCCCCTCCGGAAACGCCCATGAGCCCCTGAAAGGCTTCACCGAGTGATTTAATGACCACCTGCTGCTGGCCAATGAGGTTATCCACCAAAAATCCGACCCGGTTTGATCCGTCACGGATAACCATGACCAGCCCCTGGTCGAAATCCTCCTCCAGGTTTTTGGTCAGAGTGCCCATGCCCAGGAGCCGGTCAAGGTCGATCAGGGGAATTATCGAATCACGCAGGTGCAGGGCCTTCCCCCGGTTGTGACAGACAACGATCTGTTCTTTTTTGGGTTTCAGGGATTCCTCGATGCAATAGGTGGGAAAGATATAGCGCTCTCCTCCCGATTGAACCAGCATGCCGTCAATAATGGCCATGGTCAGGGGAAGCCGGATACTGAAGGTGCTCCCTTCCCCTTCGGTGCTTTCCAGTGAGACTACTCCCCGCAGGGACCCGATCTTTTTCTTGACCACGTCCATTCCCACGCCACGGCCTGAAATATCGGTAATTTTTTCGGCTGTGGAAAAACCGGGATGGAAGATAAAATTGAATATCTCCTCCCGTGAATACTCCTTTCCCTCAACGATAAGCTCTTTCTGCCGGGCTTTTTCCAGAATCTTCTTTTCGGACAGGCCCCGGCCGTCATCCCTGACTTCAATGACGACATTTCCCGCCTCATGCCGGGCCTCCAGATAGATATTACCCACTTTGTCCTTTCCCAGAGCTTCCCGCTGTTCCGGATCCTCAATTCCATGATCCACGGCATTGCGCAGCATATGAACCAGGGGATCGCCAAGAGTATCGATTACCTGCTTGTCCAGCTCGGTTTCCTCACCCCGCAGCGTAACCTTCACCGTTTTACCGGCCTTGCGGCTCACATCCCGCACCAGTCTCTCCATTTTCTGGAACAGAGGACGGATCGGCAGCATGTGCATTGACATGGTCAGGTTTTGCAGCTCTCTGGTGATTTTGCTCAGGTGAGCAATGTTCTTGCTTAACTTCTGATCATGAACTTCGCTGCTGGCTACCTGAATCTGGGCAATTACCAGTTCCCCGACCAGATCGACCAGACTGTCGAGCTTATCGACACTGACCCTGATCCCCTCCTCAGTCTGAGGTTTTCTGCTTTCCGCTGTCTGGGTATTTTTCTGCTCCCGGATGGCTTTGACAACATCTTTCGTTTCCGCCTTTCCGGAGCGGATCAATACTTCTCCAATCTTGCCCGGCTCTCCTTCGGCCTGCTTCTGGAGCGCTTCCTTGACATCCTCTTCGCTGACAGTTCCCTGCTCCACCATGATCTCGCCAATCTTCCTGCCGTCTTCCTCCCCGGCTTCATCATTCATGGTGGTGGCCAGCTCCAGCCTGCTGACCAACTGGGCCACCTCATGTGGTACTTCTTCCTGCGACAGGCTTCCCTCGTTCACTTCGTTTTGAATCTTATTTACCAGTTTTCGGAGCACATCCACTGTTTCAAAGAGCATATCGATCACTACGGAACGCAGGACAGTTCCCTTATCTCTGGCCGTTACCAGGATGCTTTCCGCCACATGAGTCAACTGGCCGATGGCCACAAAATTAAAAAATCCAGCCACACCTTTGATGGTATGAATAGGCCGGAAAGCCGCATTGATAACCTCCTTGTCTTTGGGTCTTTCCTCCAGGGACAAAAGAGCCATGTCCACATTATCCAGGTGCTCCTTTGCCTCGGCACAAAATTCCAGGATAAGGTCTGCATCCTCAATCATAAGTGCCCCTCACCTCTCTTTTTATAAGTGGTCAGTGGTCAGTGGTCAGTAAAGACATGCATGAGTGGAAAAACTGATAACTTCTTCCTGATATTTCTTTACGGTTAAAAAGCAAAGAGACTTCTGAAAATTTATGCTGTACCGGCTGAGAACTTAACTTTTCCAGAGAAGTCAGGAGTCAGGAGTCAGAATCCAGAATAAGCAATCATCCCCTCCTGACTCCTGACTCCCGACCCCCGAACAGTATTGTTGCCTAAAACGAGTAAAATAGCAGCAAAACCGATGATATCTCTCCATTTTCCGAATAATAAAGCAACTCAGCCCCTGATTACCTGTATGATGGTAGACCATGAAAATAAAAAGCTTCACCCAAAAGATCGTAATCGGTTTTCTGGCAGTGCTCCTTTTGATGGTTATCCTTGCTTCTGTTTCCTATCATGCTTTCACCAAAATGGAACGACTGTCACAGGAGCTGAACCAGATGCTTTTGCTGGACATGTTTCTGGATGAAAGCATGGGCTCCCATCGGAAGTGGATGAACGACCTGGCCCAAACCTTTCTGTTGAACCGGAAATTTCAGGGGAGCCTTGATCCTCATAAGTGTGAATTCGGCAAATGGTATCACTCCTTTCAGTCATCGGACGATAAAATTATGGAAATACATAAAAAGATCGATAAACCCCACCATATCCTCCACGAGTCGGCCAAACAGATCCTCGATCTTCTTTATGAACCTGGCCGGCAAAGAGATATTGCCCACCTGCTGGATGAGGAAAAGAATGAGCACATGCTCTGGTTTTTTACCTTTTCCAGGGTCATGGAGAAACAGGAAAAAATCCCTCTTGCCTTTCTGGAGATGAGAAGCTGCTCGATAGATCGCTTATATGAAAGTTTTTCGGCAGGCGATGGCAAGGGAATGGTTTATCTGCAACCGTTAAGAAAATCTCATCAGCGTCTCCATGAGCTTTCACAGCAGGCGATTCACCTGGCCCAACAGGGCAGGTGGAAAGAGGCAAAGAGGTTATATAGCCAGGATATCCGGCTGGCCAATAAAGATGTCTTGGATTATTTTTTCAGATTGGATATATTGGTCCATCAACGGATTAAAGGCAACCAGCAGGCAAGGGAGATCTATGCCCGCCTCACCATTCCAGCCATGGAAGAGCTCCAGCACCTGGTTGATCAGATACGGTCCAGCCTCATGGCCAGGATTGGCAGGCTGGAAAATGAATACCAGCAGGTAGCGGGAAGATCGAAAAAATTCATCGTCTGGGCTACACTTTTCGTCATCTCTCTGGCCATACTTTGCAGCTTGCTCATTCCTCCAGGCCTCACCAGACCGATCAGGCACCTTACGCAGTTTGCCAACCGGATCGCGAGCGGAGGAGACCTGTCGGAAACCATCCGGATTGAGAACCAGGATGAAATCGGCCAGCTTGCCTCCTCGTTTAACCGGATGATTCAAGCTCTGCGAAAGTCGAGAGAAGAGCTGGAAGAGTGGGGAAAGACCCTGGAGAAGAAAGTGGAAACTCGAACCAGAGATCTGAAGGATGCCTACCGGCAGCTTGAAATGACCCAGGGTCAACTGGTGCAGTCATCCAAGCTGGCCTCTATCGGAGAGCTGGCTGCCGGCATGGCCCACGAGATAAATAATCCCATGACTGTCATTGTCGGCTATTCGGAATTGCTGCTCGATGAGGTCACGCCTGGTACGGAAAACCATGTCTATGTTCAGGGAATACTTGAAGCAGGCCAGAGGATCAGCATGATTATCAGAAACCTTTTGACCTTTGCCCGGCAGGGCACTCAGGAAAGGAGCCGGGCATCTATCCCTGTTCTGATCGACCGTGCGCTTTCGTTCATGGAAAAACGCATGGAAAAAGATGGTATCCGGATCGAGCGCGATTACGAACCTGGCCTTCCTGACATTTATGTCCGAATGGGTCAACTGGGACAGGTATTCCTCAACCTGATTATCAACGCCAGGGATGCCTTACTGGAAAAGTCAGAAACTGCATCCGGGGATTTTGCCAAGGTATTGAAGGTCCAGGTCCGTAAGGTTGAGGAAAATGATATTCCGGCAATCCGGATCACCTTCCGGGATACAGGGGCAGGGATAAAACCGGAAAACCTGAGCCGGGTGTTTGATCCCTTCTTCACCACAAAAAGAGAGGATAAAGGAACAGGTCTGGGACTGAGCATCAGCTACGGGATTATCAAAGACCATCAGGGGAGCATTCGGGTGGAAAGCCGGGAGGGAGAATACACGATGTTCACGATTGATCTGCCGGCAAACCAGATTTCCTCCTGCTCCAAGGAAAGAGGAGAGCATGAAAGACATTCTCTTAATTGATGATGAACCTGGAATTCGCCTTACCTTTTCCCGGATGCTGGAAAAGGAAGGGTATACGGTCAGGACCGCTTCCAATTTTCAGGAAGCTCAGGAAATCCTGCACAACCATAACCTGGATGTGGTCGTCAGCGATATTCTTATTCCCGGCACAAGCGGTATCGAAGTGCTGAAGCTGGTCAAGGATTACTCTCCTGACATGCCGGTTATCATGATTACCGGAGAACCCAATATTGACACGGCCATTGAGTCAGTCCGTCAGGGAGCCTACGATTATCTTTCCAAACCGATCAGCCGTCAGCAGTTGTGCGGAGCTGTAGCCAGAGCCATAGAGAGAAAGTGGCTTACCGATGAGCGAAAAAGGCTGGAAGAGGAAAATCTGAGGTATCGGAAGGAGCTGGAGGATAAGGTCAGGGAACGGACCCGTGCTCTGGAAGAGCTTAATACCTTTATCAATAATGTCATCGAAAGCATTTCATCCGCTTTGATCGCGCTGGACCTTTCAGGGAGTATCACCATGGTCAATACCCATGCTTTTGAGTTCCTGCAGGGAAAAAGCAGAGCGGAAATCATCGGGAAAAATTACCAGCAGGTATTTCCGAAGGACCTGGCTCAGGCTTTGCACAAGGTCATTCAGGAGGAGGACTGGATGCACTCTCATGAATTTGAGCTGGGAGATCAGACTCTCGGCTACAGTGTTTCACTCCTCCTGGATAATGAGCAGAAGGTCAAAGGGAATGTAATTATCATGCGAGATATTTCAGAAAAAAAGAAGCTTGAGCAGGAGCTGATCCAATCGGAAAAATTAGCAACCCTTGGCCTTCTGGCCGGAAAAATCAGCCATGAGATGGGAAATCCTTTGTTTGGCATCCTTGGCTATGCAGAGCTTCTGGAGGCAAAATATCCGAAAGAAAAATATATCAGGCTCATGATCAATCAGGCCCTTCGCCTGAAAAAAATGACCAAGGATCTTTTGACTATCAGTAAACCCAAACCGCCCCTGATCAGCTCGGTTGACATAAATAAAGTCCTGGTGGAAACCCTGGATTTTCTGCGGGATGTCACCGGCCAGATCAAATATCATGAGATCGTCCAGGAATATTATCCTCAACTGCCCTTGATTCAGGGCGATGAGGAGCAGCTCAAGCAGGTTTTCATCAACCTGATCGTCAATGCTTCTCAAGCCATGAAGAATCAGTCTCAGAAAAACATCCTGACCGTAGGGACAGGCATAGCTGAAGAGGGAAAAATGGTGATGGCTCTCGTCCAGGATACCGGCTGCGGAATTGCACCCGCAGATATTGACCGGATCTTCGATCCCTTCTACACCACGAAAGGCGAGGAAGGAACAGGCCTGGGTATGGCTGTGATCCGGGAGATTATCAATAAACATCATGACCGGATGCATATTGAAAGCCGGATAGGAGAAGGAACCAGGGTCACAGTTCTGCTGCCGGTGAAGTGAAGTTAATTGAAACTGATCGATATGTATTGCTCATTCGATCCCTGCTAGGAATTGCTCTGTATCTTACTCATGAACTCCCGATATAGCTTTTCACTCAGGGACTTATTGGCATATAGTTTCTCTAACTGTGCTTTCGCCTGCTCTAAGGTAAGGACTCCTTCACTGTAAAGGTCATATAAAGCCTGAGCTTTTCCTTTTTCAATGCCTATTCTTTCGGCTGTAGTGATATAAGCCATGTTCATTTCCTCCTCAAAGGTTCTCATGTCCTCTTGGAACTCGATCTCGAGCTCTTTCGGTAAGACCATCAGCCAGTCAATGAAGCGGTAAAGGTTCACTATATCTTCCCGACTGAACCCTTTGTTATATAACGTCTTAACCAGACTCAACTTCCATTTGAGCCTGGCCTGGGAATTCTTTCTCGTCTCTAGCGTTTTAAGATGGGCCACCACAATAATACCAAAAGGATTCCGACTGGCCTCGAGTTCCTCTATCTTGTCAGTATAGTCAATAAGTTTGATGACTGGGAATTCAAACAGGTGCCTGAATCCCCATCGGTTGATCTCATACCGGCAGGGCCTGTAGCATTGGTTATCATCAGTCAGAATGGCCAGGCTGATAACCTCCTCATCATACCGGTCAAAGATACGATAGTTGTAAGTGTACATCCTCTTCACAAAATCAGCGTCGTAATAGCCTTGGACCTCCATGTGGATTAGTAACCATTTTTCTGTCCCGTCCTTCAAACAAACCTTGACGAGCTTATCGGCAAATTTTTTACCAATAGTAGAACTTTTAACTATCTTTTCAAGTTCTTTATCGAGGAACTCTCTACCGGACACTTTTGAGGTAACAACCGCGAATGAACGCGAATGAACGCGAACTGAACAAAGAGGACTCGATAATGAAGGCAAATCAAAAGAATTTATTAGCGTCTATTCGTGTGCATTCGCGGTTGATTACAGGAATTGAAAAAAAAGTGTCCGGTAGCGAATCGAGGAATTGATAGCCTTTTTCCAGATCAACTTCATCATAGATTGCTGGGAAGAAAAACGATACGAACTGCTTGAAATATAGCTCAATAACCTCTTTCCAGCCACTGTCAGACTCACTATAGGCAGTTTCGCCGCTGGTTGTAAGATCGCTCTCTGCCATTAAGACTTGCTCTCCATGCGCTAATAGGGTTAAGCTGCTTCAGAACCAAAAGGCCCATTACCATAATATTACATGATCTTTTGAATATTTACCACTCATATTACTGGTCGAGGAGTTATGCATCGAATATGAAGAAAACCTCTACGAAGGATTCTGTAATGGCTGGGTTAGACCTGTACGAAGCTACTGCAACTATTTTTCTGGACTTCTATAGTTTTTCAGTTTTTCACTGCTAACCGATGTCTGACAATTGTCTTTGCTGGCAATTGTCTTTACTGACCACTGGCCACTGACCACTTAAAAATGTCCCTTTTCCGCTTCATAGCTGGCTTGAACCGTTTCAGCCAGCCGGAGGATGTCCGGTTCGCCGATCTTCAGAATATGGACTGATTGGAGGGCTTGAAAATCGGTATCCTCGCGGGGCTGGCGGTATCCAATCCCCAGGTAAATACACAGCATATCGGCAAGGTTGATCAGAGCGGCAAACTTCAGTATATCCACCTCCAGAGGATCGATGTCCGAAAGACTATGATGGTAGGTCACCGCATCTTCCAATTCCCGTGAGAGGTTCCACTTCTTCACGATCAGGCCGCCTACTTCGGCATGAGTAAAACCCAGCCTCTCTCTCTCAACCTCTGCAAAGGGCAGATCATCGTTATAAGCCGTCTGGACAATCTCACTGAAAACCTCATTCATCTGATTATTCAGGATAGTCTTTCCGATATCATGCATCAATCCGCCGACAAAGGCCTCTTCAGTGTGGCAGCAAAGCTCCCTGGATAAGATGTGGGCAGCAATGGCTGCGCCGATCGAGTGTTCCCAGAGCATCTTTTCGGTCAGATTTATCCGGCGGTAAAAACTCTTGAGAGATGCGGCCAAAGCCAGCGTCTTTATTCCCTTGAATCCGATTAAAACAATAGCCGCAGCTACGGTATTGACGCTTCGGATACACCCATAAAAGGAGGAATTGGCGATTTTTAAAATCTGAGCGGTCAGTGCCTGATCAGCCAGAATGGCCCGTTCCAGAACTTTGGAATCCGTATCGGGATTCGAGGCTAAAGATACGATCCGGCTGGCTACCAGCGGCATGGGAGGAAGATCACAGGTGGAGTCAATAACGGCTTTCAATTCCTTGTGCATGGACATAGCTTTAGAGCCTCCTTGAAAACTTGACCGGATAAACGAACCATACCCAGCGGTCAGGTTCACGGTTACTCTTACTGAATATCATAAAGCATCGGGCAAGGCAACCCCCAATCCTGCTCATGGTTCAATTTTCAGTCTGCGGCCTTGAATCGTACACGTCGGCGTAAGGCATGAAATATGGAAACCGCCAGGCCGACATCTTCCGGGGTTATCAGCAGAATATGGCGCAGGTTTATTCCCGCCTCCCGCGTGAAAAATCCTGTGGTTAAAGCCGCGCTGGTCGAATACGAGACCGTGCTGGCAATCGCCGCGCCCGTGATGCCGAACCGAGGAATGAGCAGCAGGTCGAGAGACAGGGTGACCAGGAGTCCGGCCAGACTGATGAGGAAATTGACCCGCGGCTGGCCGATTCCGGCGATGTAAGAGCTCAGAACATTCACCATGCCGAAAGCAACGACTCCCGGCAGCAGCCACAGGAACGGGATGATACTCCGGCGGAAAGCAAGGCCATATATCAAAGGCAGCATAAAATGGGCACAGAGCGACAGAACCAGGGCCAGGGCAAAGCTTACCCAGAGGGTGAAGCGGGTGATTTGAGCTGTACCGGCCGCATTTTCCGAGGCAGCTTCCTGGGAGGCGGCGATTTTGGGCAGCAGGACCCTGGCCGCTGCCTGCGATATCAACCAGATCACCTGAGCCAGGTTGACCGCCAGGGCGTAGAGCCCTACACCCTCGATACCCACAAAGAAACTGACCATAAAGACATCCAGCCGGTAATTGAGAAACTGGCTGAAATTGGCCAGGTAACAGGGCAAAGCAAAGGCTGTAAGCTCCCGTAACCCGGTTCGCCTGATTCCGGTTTTACCCTGCGATAGCGCCGGATAGAGAGCATGGAGGAGGATGAGGCTGGTCAGGACCAGCGAGGCCACATGGATCCAGATAAAGACCACAGCCGATGCCCGGCTCTGCCGGATGGCCGAAACACCGATTGCAGTCACGAGCATGCCAAAGAACAGAACCCGATTGATCAGATCGAGGCGGTTGACCTTGATTATCTCCTGAAGCCCCATAAGTATTGCCCGCCAGTAAGCGGACATTACAGTAAAGGTGAGAGAAATGGCAATGGCCATGATAGCCTGACCTTCCATATGGGGCGGCAGCAGCGCTGTCGAATAGGCCGTATGCTGCACGATGAAGAGAAGCACGGCAGCCGCCAGCCCCTGACACGGGGCCAGGAGCATAAGCCGCTGGGCCAGTGGGCCCGGGGCGGCATCACCCCTGGCTATCACGTAGACCACTCCTATTGGCAGGGAAAAATCAAGCAGCACCTCAAGCAGGGTGGTTGTGGCAATCACCAGGTCGTAGCTGCCCTTGCCTGACGGTCCAAGGCTCCGGGCAAGGATAATTCCGCATACGACCAGAAGCGGAGTGGCAATCAGGTTTGTGCCCAGGGTATGAAGCCCGCTGTACCAGAGAGACTTGAAGGCTCCGGGCTTGTCCGGCGAGGGATTTTGGGATGAAGGTCCGTTCTGTGTCTTTACGGGCATACGGTTTATCGGCAAGATGGTTATGGAGTTGCCTTTTTCCTGATAATCATAAGCGGTTTAAAAAATGCCTCAAAGAGTATCCTCTGGCAGATCCAGTTAATCTTGCGCAATAGTATGAAAGACCCTGAATAGGATTCGATGGAGCGGCATTTCACATCGAGTGGCCTTACCTCATCGATAATACCCGGCATGAGGGAGAAATAGGCTATGGCAATATCCTTGCCCAGAGCGTTTGCCGCATGCAGAAACACCGAATCGGCAACCACGATCAAGCGGGCCTTTTCCAGGAGGGCAAACGAGAAATTGATGTGCCGGTCGTGAATCGAATATGTTTTTCCCACCTCGATTACCGGAAGCGGCGGAAGCTGGAGAAGAACCCTGGCAGCCACATCCTCCGGCATATCTTTGACCGGATTTGCGGTCTGCCGGTGGAGGAAAATATAATTGTTCTCCTCATACCCATGCTCCTGAAGCCAGGAGCGAGCCTGGGAACGGTCCTGATCGGAGAGATAAAGCTCTGTTCTCGTATCCGTGATCGGCCCAACACCCAATTCATTGGCTGTCCGTTGAATCTTATGAATGCCGTATCTCCATGCAGGCCGGTGCTTTATGCAGACGAGTTTTTCATACCCGTGTTCCCTGCGGATCATATTACCTGCCTGAAGATATTTTTCCAGCTTCTTCCGGTAATGCTCTCTATCCTCGACCTCCGGGATCACATGGACCATATCGAAATAGGGGCAGCGATCCAGTATCCCTGAGTCATGGACCATCTGCCTGACAGCGATGCCAAGGCGGCAGCCTGGATTGTGCCGGTAAAATTCCCGCAAAGCCGGGGTGGCGAGAATGAAATCACCGAGTCCATGCCAAAAGATAATGAGTATTGAAGAAGGCTTCACTTTGCCCGTTGTGCTCATATGCCGCTTATTTTTTTATCTCAAAAAATGTCTTATAGATGCCTTTCTGACCCCACCAGTAAATCCGGCGCAGAAAATCGAGGTATCCGGAATAGGATTCTCTACATTCACAGTTACTCTGCAGCGGCCCGACCTCTTCCACAATACCCGGCCTGATGGCGAAATAGGCTTTGGTGATATCCTTTCCCAGTGCATTGGCAGCATGGAGAAATACCGAGTCAACAACAATAATGTACCGTGCTTTTTCCAGGATGGCAAAGGAAAAGTTTATCGGTCTTTCCTGAATGGAATAGGTTTTCCCAACCTCTATCACCGGAAGCGGGGGGAGCTCTTTCAGGAACTCTTGGGCTACTTTCTCCGGCAGGTCTTTTGGAGGAAATGCCGTCTGCCGGTGGAGAAAAATGTAATTGTTTTCCTGATATCCATGCTCATCGAGCCAGGAGGATGCCTCGGATCGATCCTCGTTAGATAAATAAATTTCGGTCCTTGTATCTGTCAGCGGCCAGACACCCAATTCGTGAGCTGTACGGTGAATTTTGTGGATACCGTATCTCCATGCAGGCTTCTGGTTGATACAGATCACTTTCTCGTATCCATGTGCCTTTTGTATCTCCTTCCCTTCCTGAACGCATCGTTTTAAGCCTCTTCTATAGGATCTGCCTTTCCATACATCGGAGATAATATGAATTTTGTGGAAATACGGGCATCTGTCCAGTATCCTGGAATCATAAACAAGCCTCTTGACCGCTATGCCGATGGTGCAATCGGGATTTGCCTTTGAAAATTCCCGAAATGCAGGGGTGGCCATAATAACATCTCCCAGGCCATGCCAGAAAAGTATCAGTATGGAAGAAGCGCCCTTCTTATGCAATGTATCTTCTTTGCCCCTTTGTGCTTTATGCTTGAGTAGTCACCCCATGCTAACATTATCACCTCGTATTGTCAAACCGGAGGTGATATAGCGAAAAAGAACCGAAGCTGCCGAAACAGAGGTATACTAAGAGGAATGGCACTTACATAAGCCAAGCTTATAATATAGAGAGGACACAAAGCACACAGGGAAAAAAG